>CAZMDZ010000005.1:0-27373 GCA_964565175.1 uncultured Planctomycetales bacterium | reverse complement strand
CCGTATTCGGGTGTCCAAACCACCCCCCAAACCTGCCGAGAATTGGACCGAGCAGTACCACGTCGCCGACGTCGCCACGACTTATGACCGGCGCTATCGCGGGCCGATCCGGCGGTTGAACAACCAGCGCATTTGGCGCGCGGTAGAACAGCAATTGGTGATGGCGGGTGGCGGGGCGATGCCAGCTTGGGTGGTCGATTGCCCCGCTGGCACCGGCCGCTACACCGACCGCATCCGCGCCGCCGGCAGCCAGGTAGTGAATTTGGATTTGAGCGGTCAGATGCTGAGCGTATTGCGTGCAAAACATGGCCGCGGCATGGAGGTGGTCGGCGATTTGCATCGCTCGCCGCTGGAATTGCCAGCCGACGCCGTGCTGCTGAGCCTGCGCTTGATGCAACATTTCGACGGTCCGGATCGCGTCGCCGCGCTGAAGAGTCTGCGCCAAATCACTGCGCACGCGGTCATTGCGTACTACCCTGGGTGGGACTACAAAAACCGCCTGCGCCGACTGCGGCACCGAGTCGGGCTGCCGGCGAGAGTGGTGCGCGAGTTCATCCCGACGAGCACCATTCGCCAAGAAGTCGAAACCGCCGGGTGGAACCTTTTGTCGCTCCGCCGCGTCTTCCCGGTACTGTCCGAAAACGTACTCCTAACCCTGCAAGCCCGTTGATCACCCGCTCCCTGCGATTTTCCGGATACGTATTTGCGCTCACCACGGTCTTGGCGGCGCTGATTGATAGCGGCGCGATGGCGCTGGGCGGCGCCGACGTGCATTACGCCCAAGCGGGTGGACTGGTCGCCCTCGCACTCGGCATTGGTTTGATGAGGCCGGGACCATGCGGTCATCTGCACCTGCTGTCAGCATCGGCGGTGGGCGTGGCGGCGTGGATTTTGCCAGCACTACCGCGCACCGGCGCAATGGTGATTTTGCTCGGCATGGTGCTGCCATTGACCATCGTTGCCCGTCGATTCGGCCAAGTTTTCACGCCGACGCACTCCGGCAGCCGCGCCGCAATGCTGATTGGATTCTGCCTCGGCTTGATCCTGGTGAACTTCGGTACCGGACCATGGTTGTTCTTGTTCATGGTGGTCGGCATCTTGCTCCCGCCACCAGCGGGCAGTGAAAGATTGCCACTCGAGACGTCCACCGCCGACAGCTCCCCCACCGACAACGCTAGCTCGGATTCGTCGGCCGAAACGGAGGGAGAACCGACTGCGCTGCAACAAGTCGCCATCGTCATGATCGCGATGCTCGGCGGCGCACTCTTGCTGGCGCTGCATCCCTACTTAACCTTGTTCGACGATGGCTCGGTCCTGCAAGACACACGCCGCGCCGTAGCTTTGGCCGGACTGTTTGCGCTCGGTTGGTGGTTGCTCGGCTCCGCGATCGGCGACAACTCCAGGTTCCGGTACGCTGGCGCCACCGTGCTCTGCGGAATCGCCGCCTTTTCGGTGCGCACCACAACCACCACCGCAGAACGCTTATCCGAACCCAAAATCTTCGGCGACCTAAGCGGTTGGAAGCCGCTGATGGATTTGATTGGTCGCACCAAACCAATGACCGAGGAACATTGGGTTTGGGTGCCCGCATTCACGGTTGTGCTCGCCGCCCTGCCGGTCATCGCCTGGGCGGCTGCTATGCGTGCGGCATTAGGACCACGCAAAAACGGCATCCCGACGCCGATGGCAACCGGCTTATCGCTCCTCGGTTTCGGCCTCGCCTACTTAGTCATTGGCGGCATGGATCATAGATTCAGCAATGAAGGTTCGCTGACTTCTGCCTTTGCCATCGCCCTGGTCGCCGCGATTGCCTGCGCTGGCTCGGCACCGCTGAAGGTCGGCCTGCCCGCGCTGGTCATTTCCTTCCTCATTCCATTCAGCCAAGGCGGAGTACCGGACTCGCCTTTGACCGGCAATCCATTCCGCGATTGGTTCCAATATCAAATCGCCAAAAACAATAGCGACAAACTCGGTCAACGCACCGGCGATGCTTCGGTAGCACGCGTCCTTGACCGCGGTGGCGTCGGCTCGGTGTTCGGCACCTTTTTCCTTGCCGACGGCCGCAACGTGCTCACCCCAACGCCGGAAACTGAGCGCTTGTGGACGGCAGAGTCGTTGTTCCCGTTAGTGCTCAAAGGCAAACTTGATCGCGCTTTGTACGTAGGCACACCGCATGGGCCATCGGTTCGCGCGCTTAAGCAAATGGAAACTCGCGCCGTGCATTGGGCAGTGGATCCACCGGAATTGGTCGAAGTTGCTTGGGGTTATCAGCCCGGTTGGCTGGGGTTGGAACTCAACGGCGTCACCGCGACAGCCGCTCAAGCCGAAGGCAAATTTGATTACGTCTTCATTCGTGAAAATGCCACTTGGGAACAGCGACGCGTGCGCAGTATGCGCAAAGCAGGGCTGCGTCACGCGGCGCGCAAACTGGTACCAGGCGGAGTATTGGCGGTGGCAATCGATCCAACCCGTGCCTTGCCAGGAATGATTTCGCGCGTTGGGGAAGCGATGGCGGATGCCGTCGGCGGTGAGACTCGGTACTGGATTTTGCCGCATGGCATTCGCGTACCGGGATTGGTTTTGACGGTGCAAAAAGATGGCGGCGAAGGTCGTCAAGATGGCGAGGCTTGGACGGAACACCCGGGTGCAGCAAAGGCGTTAGAAGCCCTGCATGGTTTGGGCTATCCGCTGCGGCCGAGCGCGGACTTGAGTTTGATGGAGTTTCATCCTCATGCTGACGAGTCTGAGTACTTTGACAACCTGCTGGACGGGCCGTTGCCGAATGTGCACTTGGCGCTGGCCAGCACCGCGCGGTTTGGCAACGAAAGCATGCTGCCCTTTCATCGCGCTGGTCGAGTTTTAGCGGGGTTGGGTGAAGATGGCTCGCTGCCTTGGGTGATGGCCACTCATGAGCAGGCGCAGATTTTCGATTTGCCGGACAACCAAATGGTGGCTGACGAGAAGAAATTGGATTTCGACTTCGCCACCTTCCAAGGCCTGCTGGAGTTAGCGCGCTTGCACCCGAACTCGATGATTCTGCAGCGCACTTGCGAGGTCTTTTCCTGGGCGACGGTCGAAAATCGTGAAGTCGAATGGAACATGGCGTTCACTTCGAAACTGGTCGACGAAGTCGGCTGGCGCACGCCTTCGTTGCTGTGGGCTTACGCATCCGGGTTGACCGAAATGCTTGAGCCGGAAGCTGCCGAAAAGTTGGTGATGGAAGCGTTGGAAATCGACCCCAATCACGAACTTGCTGGCCGGCTCCTCAAGCACTTGACTGGAGAAGAGAACTTGCAGTTGGAATCCCGCGCTGAGCGGGAAGGGCATACGGATCACTAGTTTCGCGGCGGTGCGGTGGCGGGCGCAAGTGCCGTGGCGGGTGCCGGTGCCCACGCCGGTACCGCAAGTAACAAAGAGGGTTATTTACGACGCGTTTCCGCCAGTGCCCACGCGTACTTGCGTGCGATGGGCGGCGGCGTTTCGGAATTCAAATCGACCCACGCTCGATGCGGCCAGTGAGGTTCGCGCAAGAGTTGGCGGCCGAGCAGGATGAGGTCGGCGCGGCCGTCGGCAAGGATTGCTTCGGCTTGCGCGGGGTCGGTGATGAGACCGACGGCAGCAGTCGGGATTTCGGCGTCGCGTCGAATGCGTTCGGCGAATTCCACTTGATAGCCCGGGCCGACGGGAATTCGCGCGCGCCGGGTCGCCCCGCCCGTGGAGCAGTCGATTAGATCGACGCCTTCGGCTTTGAGCAGCCGTGACACTTTCACCGAGTCTTCGAGGGTCCAGCCATTGTCGGCCCAATCGGTGCATGACAATCGCACCATTAGCGGAGCATCTTCGGGCAAAGTGGACCGAACCGCACGAACCGTTTCGAGCAGGAAACGAGTTCGGTTTTCGAAGCTTCCTCCGTAATCATCGCTGCGTTCGTTCATCAACGGCGAAAGAAAACTGTGGCCAAGGTAGCCATGAGCAAAGTGAAGTTCGATGACGCCAAAGCCAGCGGCAATCGAGCGCTGGGCCGCCGCCGCAAAGGAAGCGGTGACTGCGTGGATCTCATCAATCGTCAGCTGCTGCGGAGCTAAGCCATCCCGCCCGTAGCGTTTCGCCGTCGGCCCGATGGGCTGCCAGCCACCTTCGTCGAGCGGAACGAAGGAATTGGATTTCGGGTGAAGCGGGCGGCGTCGGGAGCCTTTGACACCAGCATGAGCAAGCTGGATCCCCGCAACCGCGCCGTTCGCGCGCACGAAGTCGGTCATGCGGCGCAAGCCAGGAATGTGTTCATCCTTCCAAACGCCCAGACAATTCGGAGTGATGCGCCCCTCCGGCTCCACCCCAGTGGCCTCGGCGATCAGCAAGCCAGCACCTCCCACCGCGCGAGCGCCGTAGTGAGCCAAATGCCAATCAGTAGCGAAGCCGTCTTCGCAGGAATACTGGCACATCGGCGACATCGCAATCCGGTTGCGCAAGGTCACGCCGCGAAGCTTGAGCGGAGTGAATAGTTTTGCCTTGCCACTTGAAGGAGTGGATGGCAAATCCGAAGCCAGTCCATCTTTGGCCACAGCAGCCGCAGCAACGCCAGCGGCAAAAGCCGATCCACAAAAGTTTCGTCTATCCATGTTCACAAATTATTGCACGGCTGGACCGGGCGTAGCGTTTGCATTCAGCAAACTGAGGATTGCCAAAGAAGTGGTCAGGGCATGACCGCCCTCTGCGCCCCAGGCAGTTTGCTTGGTCCAGGCGCCGAAGTTGGGGTCTTTTTCGTCGCTGATTCGCCATTGGAGCAAGGCGCGGTTGAGGGCTTTGCTCCAAGTTTTGGCTTCCTTGCCGCCCATTAAGGTGATGCCGCACGAGGCGACCTGCCAGTAGTAAAGGTCGAGCGCCTCGGGGTCCATGCCCGGCGGCATTTCCAGGCAACGTCGCATGGCATTCCATTGAAAAGCACTCGGCTCGCTGGCGGTCAGCAACATCGTGTCGACTAACAAGGTGCAATAAAGGCCGACGCCGGTGAGCGACTCGGACTTCGCCCAAGGGAATATTTTGCCAGCCGCGGCAGTCCGGGCGACGTCGCCGCCGGGGTCGAAGTAGCCAATTTTTCCGTTGCTGCCAGCCAGGCTGAGCAAGGCGTTGCGAGCATCGATGAGGCATTCATCCTTGACCTTAAAACCGCATTCAATCCCCCGCACCAAGGCGGCGATATTCCAATAGGTCACCGACGGATCGCACTTCATGCTGTCGGATTTTTCGGGTTCATAATCCCAACTGCCACCTTCATCTTGAGAGGCCTGAATGAAATCCAAAGCCTTCTGCAAGCGAATGCGCAAATCGCCCTCCGGTTGGCCCGTTGCTTCATAGCGATCCAACAAGAATGCGGTCGCAATCGCATGGTTGTACGGCGTGGAATTGCCGTGGTTTTCGCCGAACATTCCACCCTCGCCTTGTTGCCCAACAATCCACGCCGACGTCTTCTCCACCGCGCCTTCAGCTTTAGGATCATTGGCAATCGAATTCGCCCCCATAATTGCGCGCCCAGCCAAAGCCGCGAGCCCAATTTTATTGGAAGCTTTCCCTTTGGACGTGGGCCAGTGACCGTCAACTTGGGCTTCCAACAACCAAGACATGCCCTCACTTAATGCTTCTTTGACATCCGTCGACAAGCTGTGGTGCTGAGGCCAAGTCTTCCAACCCACCGTATGGAAAGGAACCGACCACTTGCGTTTGCGCATGTTGCCGCGGGCCGCTTCGACGATCTCCTTGCGGTACTTGTCCATGTCCCGCTCGTTCATCGGCTTGACCTTGGCGACCATTTTGCGAATGGTCTTGAGCGCATCTTTGTAGGGCACCTCGCGCGAATCGGGACCATAAAACAAAATCAATAAATCATCGCCGGGACAATCCAACGCCCAACCCTGCGCAAGAAAAGGAACTTCGCCGCGAGAAGTTTTGGACTTCCTCCACATCCCCTCGAAAGTGAATTCCACACCTCGATAAGCACCAAACTTCGCCCACCTCAATTTTTTCCCCGGCGTCGGCAAAAACAAGCCAAAGGAATCACGCTCCAGCAAGGCGGCGCACAAATTCTGCACCCGCAAGCCGTCGCCCAAGCTCTTTTCTTTGCCCCACCCTTCTTCATTGCCGCACAAAACGCCGACGTACAACTCTTGATGAACAAGTTGAGTAATGGAAGTGCGTGGATCCTCATGCAGCCACTTCCGCCCATACCGACGCAAGCCCTTTACGTCTGCATCCGCGCCGCCGGGCTTCAGCTTGCCCTCTTCCATGCGGTAGCTGCCGGATTTGTTTCGCGCTTCCAGGCCGGTGATCCGATTGTGCTTGAGCTGAAGGTCGACCAGCACATCCCAGTCTCGCGAATTAACTTTTAGATCCTCCTGCGCCAAGGAGCCGGGTGCAAGCGCGAATACCGCCAGCATGAGGCCTGGGAGCGTGAATCGAGAGGGGATTGCCATGGCTGGGCGGCGCGAGTGATCCTGCACCATCCAACATCCTAAACCCAAAAGATTGGACCCATTGGTCTGGAATCATGGGGAGCTTTTTATGGGATTTTCCTGCCTTTTTGGCTTTTTTTGCCTTTTGGGATACTGACTAGTATGGTTCCCCTGTGCCCCGCGCCTCTCCCATGATGCCCGCTCGACTCGCCGAAAGCGCCTTCGCGCTCTTTTCGGAGCGCGGCTTTGAGGCCGTCACCATCGATGAAATCGCCTCGCGCGCTGCGGTGACCAAGGGCAGTTTTTACAGCCACTACCGCTCCAAGCAAGAAATCATTCACGCCGCCTGCGCGTATTACTACCGCAGCTACCAACGCGGCGTTCACACTGAAATCGCCACCATCGCGGATCCACTGGAGCGTCTCGTGCGTGTCTTGGAATCATCGGTGCGAACTTGCGTCATGGATTGTTTTAATGTTGTGGTGACAACCGAGATCTTCACTTTGCTGCAACGGGATGAAGAGATCGCAAAAGGTTGGACGCAGTTTTATGACACTGTGCGCGAGATGTATGTCGGCTTGGTGCTGGCGGCGACGGCGGCCGGGCAAATGGAAGTCGACGATCCACGGCGGCGCGTGAACCTAATGCTTGCAGCAATCGAAGGCGTGAAAATGCGCGCCGCATTTGAGCCTCATCTTTGCGACACGATGGAACAGCGCTCGGTGGTCGACGGCTTGCTCTCCATACTCTCATCCCCAGCGACAACGGTAACCTCATGAACTCTCATTTCACTCCCTCTAGCCGCCGCGAGTTCCTGAAAGCCGGCGCTGCCCTAGCTGGTGCGGTTGGAACCTTGCCGCTGGCCGCCAGCGCTTACGTTGGTGGATCGGAAACCATTCGCATTGGAATGATCGGTTGCGGTGGCCGCTGTTCGGGCGCCGCCGCGCAAAGTTTGGCGGCCAGTCCTGCAGTCAAGCTTGTGGCGATGTATGACCTATTTGAAGATCGAGTGAAAAGTGCGCGAGAGGTTTTGAAGCGCGAGCGTCCTGGGCAAGTGGAAGTAGAGGATGAAAATTGCTTCACTGACTTCATGGGCTATCAAAAGGTGATTGATCAAGTCGATGTGGTTCTGATTGCCTGCGCCTCCAAGTTTCATCCGATGTACGCCGAAGCAGCCATTCGCTCCGGCAAGCATGTGTTCGTCGAAAAACCTCACGGTATCGATCCGGTCGGTGTTCGCCGCATGCAAGCGGTTTGCGACCTGGCCAAAGAAAAGGGGTTGAGCTTGGTTTCGGGTTTGCAAAGTCGTTTCCAAACCAGCTACCGCGAAACGATCAAGCGCATTCACGACGGTGCCATTGGCGATGTCGTTGCCATGCAATCGATGTTCTTGCGCGGACCTTATCGACTGGAACCGCGCGATCCGAAGATGACCGAGACGGAATATCAATTCCGCAATTGGTACCACTTCCGCTGGCTCTCCGGCGATGACGTCACCCAGTCCTTGGTTCACAATGCCGACCGCATGTCGTGGATTTTGGGCGAGGAACTCCCCGAGTGGTGCTTCGGGCTCGGCGGAAGAGCGTCTTCCTTCGGCGAGGTTTATGGAGATATGTTTGACCATCACACCGCGGTTTATGAATACGCCAGCGGCCCGCGCCTTTATGCAATGTGCCGCACTGAAGTCGGCTGCTACAACAATTCCGGCGACGTCATCATGGGCACCAAAGGAACCTGTTATCTGGATCGCGGTGTGATTGAAGGTGCCAATGCATGGCGGTTCCGCGGCGAAAACAACAATCCTTATCAAGCAGAGCAGTCCGCGTTGATTGAAGCAGTGCGCAACAACGAGCCCATTAACAGTGGTTATCACATGGCCGACAGCACCATGCTGACCGTGCTCGGCCAGCTTGCTTGCTACACCGGCAAACCGCTGAAGTGGGATCAAGTCGCCAATTCTGACCTGCAGTTCGGCCCCGCCCCCGACGACGCCAGTTTTGAAACACCCCCGCCGACCACCATGGATGAAACGGGGAACTACCCCCTGCCCATTCCCGGCTTCACCAAAATGCTGGAGAGCTTGTCTTGCATCCATTCCGCCTAACTGCACTGTTTTTGATTTTTGCTCTTGCCAGTTGCGCCTCTCAAAATGCGCGAGTGCTCCTTTTGACCGGAGAGGATCATCACCACAATTGGCGTGAGACGACGCCGGTGGTGAAGGCCTTCTTGGAAGAAGATCCGCGGCTGACGGTGGACGTGCTGGATGACCTCAGCAAAATTGCCACCACCGATTTTTCGCCTTACGGTGCCGTCATCATTCATTTTAAGAATGATGACCCCGCCACACCAGGACGTGCTGCATTTGATCAAATCGACCAGTATGTCCGCGATGGTGGCGGTTTGGTGTTGCTTCACTTTGCGTGCGGCGCCTTCGAAGAATTTCGTGATGATTACGAAAACCTGGTCGGGCGTGTTTGGTGGGGACCTTCTAGCCCGGGAGGCATGCGTCACCATGATCCATACGGCAGCTTCGAGGTCAAAGCCACCGAAGTAAGTCACAGCATTACTTCCGAAATGAAGCCTTTCTCCACCACCGACGAACTTTACACCTGTTTGATCGGCGACGCGCAAGTGGAAATCCTGGCCACCGCTCTTTCGCCGGTGGATGCAAAAACTTACCCCATGGCGCTGGTCAGGCTACCGGGTAGCGGCCGCGTTTTTCTGAGCACGCTTGGCCATGATGTCGCTGCGTACAAAGCCGATGGTGTTCAACAAATGTACCGGCGGGCGACCGCTTGGGCAGCAGGATTGGAAAAATGAAAATTGGCTTTCACACAGATGCATTTAACTCCGCCGCCTTCAGTTTTGAAAAAGCGCTGGCTTGGGCACAAAAGAATGATGTGCATTTCATCGAGCCTGGGGTCATAGACGGCGTGTCTTGGATTCACGGGCTCGGCTACTTCCCACACGTCGCGCTTTACGAAGACCCGGTGATGCTGCGCCAGAAGATGGCGGAGTTTGGCGTGCAATTCAGTCAGGTCGACGCCGCTTATCCGATGAGTGGAAAGTGTGGAGCGTCGCGTGGTTTGCCCTATGTCCTAAAAACGATCCCATGGGCCAAGCTTGCTGGCTGCAATCGAGTAGCCACAACGGATGGCTTGACCAAACCCGAAGGTTTGACCGATGACGAAGCGATGGCGAATATGAAGCGTTCTTATGAGCAAATCGTTGAAGTTGCCGAAGCCAATGACGTCGTCATTACTTTTGAAGTGCATGGCTACTTCACCACCAACCCGGATCGCTTGGCGCAGATGTTGGATTTCGTCGACTCGCCCAATCTGCGGTTGAATTTTGACACCGGCAATACATTCATTGCAGGCGAAGATCCGGTGGCGTTCTGCGATCGCTTTCTTGACAAGATTGAGCATGTCCACGTCAAAGACGTCAGCGCAACCATGGCTGAAGCGATGCGCGGCAAAGACACTGGCATCGCCATCAGTCAATGCGCGATTGGCGATGGCGTTAACGCTGAAAACATCAAGACTTGTTTGTCCAAGCTGCACGCCAATGGCTTTGATGGCGTCCTCAGCATGGAGTGCGAAGGGCAGGGCGGACCGATGATTGAGAAGTCCTTGGCATGGCTGCGAGGCACGTTGGCCGAGCTGGGAATTCCAAACGAATAAAGCCCGCAGGCCCTACATCATCAAATCAGGCTTACGGCTTTCTGGCGACAAATTGGCGAGCCACCATCGCAACATCGAGTTGTAGAAGTGGGCAGAGGTGCCTAAGCCTTGGCGGAAGTCGTGGCCGACGTTGGGGTAGGCGAGCATGTCGAAGGGCTTGCCTAGACGGATGAGTTCGTCGGTCAGGCGTTGGCAGTTTTGATAGTGATTGCGATGGTCGGCGGTGCCGTAAATCAAAAACAGCGGGTCCGATAAACCAAGTGCGTGGTGGAGCGGCGACGCTTGCATATAGGCGGGCTCATTTTCCTGCGGCAAACCCATATGGCGTTCTTGGTGGATCGAACTGGAGTAACGTTGATCGGCCACAAACGAAACCGCGATGCCAGCGGAAAAAATATCGGGCATGCGGAACATGCAATTCAGCGTTGTCGAACCGCCTCCACCCTTACCCCAAATTCCAATTCGACTAGAGTCCAGCCAAGGGTTCTTCCAACACAAAGCCTGCACGGCGCTTGCTTGATCGATCGCGGCAATCGTTCCCAATTCGCCGTAAGCCGCTCGCCGCCAATCACGACCGCGCGGCGCGGCTGATCCGCGATTATCCAAGCCGAGAACGATGTAGCCTCGTTGAGCCAAGACCAAATGCCAAAGATAATTCAAGCCTCCCCAGCAATCCGCGACAGTTTGCGCGTCGGCTTCGCCGTTGACGTAAAGCACCACTGGGTACATTTTCTTTTGGTCGAAGCCGGGCGGAAGCATCATCCAGCCATCCATGGTTACGCCGTCTTCGGTTTCAATGCGTAGAAAACCGTGCTCGCCGACGCCAAGCGCAATCAGCGCATCGCGAACGGATTGATTGTCTTCCACCTCAAAAAGCACGCGATGCTCGGGCAGGGAAATCACTTCGGTCCGGGGTGGATCACCAAACGAAGAACTTCGGTAAATCGCCCACTCACCGCTCTTCGAAAATTGATACTCATGCCAGCCTTCCTGGATGGGAGTCATGCATTCAACATCGCCGCCGGCCAACGGCACCCGGAAAAGTAAACGCATGGTTGCGTTTTCTGGAGCAGCCAGGAACCATACAAATGTAGAATCAATTCGAACGACCGCTTGAACGTCGAAATCACCGACGGTCAATAATTGCGGTTTACCCTCAAGCGGAATCGACCAAAGATGACGCCACCCATCGCGCTCACTTAACCAGGTGAAGGATTTTTGATCTGCGCTCCACTGGAAATGGCGCCCGACCTCTACCCAAGTGGAGTCACTCTCCTCGACCAAGATGCGGCACTCGCCGCTCGCTGGATCCGCCAAGTAAAGGCGATTGCGGGATTGCGCGCGGTCGAGTTGTTGCAGCAAAAGTTCGCCAGTTTCACGCCACTCCAACCAGGGTAAATAATGTTCGGCCGCATCGCCGGGTAGCTGCATCTACGTTGGTTTGCCCCCACTGATGGAAACCACCCCCACTCGTGCTTTGGGAAGATTGGTTGCCGCCTTTGGCCGACTCGCAAACCGTGAAGCTGCCATCACCCATCCATTCAATCGTGCCGACGCGCTTCGGCATCAACTCATTGTTGCCGAAGATCGACTCGACCGTAAGTTCGCTGGCTGTCTGCCGCGATGGACCAAACATCTCGCCGATCGAGTCCGGCTCCTGGGAGTAAACGGGAGAGTCGGGCAGGATGGCGCCGGTGATGAGGCAAACTTGGAGGAATGCGTTATGCATGACTTGCCGCGCAGATCTGGCCCGCCCGCAAGAACCACAGCTCAAAGCGCGGCGGCTCCTCTTGAGGGAACATCAGTTCAACGGCTTGGCAGTAAATGCGGCCCTGGGCTTGGTAGGCCTGCACCAACTGCGCTGTGCCCTTTACGTCACGAACCTGGTCGGACTTGAAGTCTGCGACCACTAAATTATTGTCGGCGGGGTCGCGGTAAAGCAAATCAAGAGTGCCGACGATGGTGCTGCCTTTGCGGGAATCGGGCAGCAAAACCGGCACTTCGCGACCAAGAATGTGGGGTTTACGCTCGAACAGCTCGTGCAGCAAACCGTTGTTGTCCATTTGCTCGAGCACCTGCCGAGCCTGGGAAACGACTTCCAAAACCTGCTCCGAAGGCACCAATCCCTGAGCAGTTTGGCGCAGATTCTGGATTTCGAGCTCCAACGCTTGCTCGGCGGTCAAGCTCAAATCGATCTGCTCCAAAACACGGTGAACGGTGGTGCCAACCTCGCGCGCGTGGCGTTCGAAGCCATCCGGCGCCGCCAGCCATTCCCCCACGCCGACGTCCACCCCTTCGCCACCATGCAAGGCCTCGCGTAAAACTTCATGCGAAACCGCGCCACTGGCGGTGGCGGTCAGGGGTTGGTTCTGGCGCTGAATGGCGGCCCTGCGGTCGGCTTGTAGCTGTTCGAAATCCGCCAAAACGCGCGGCAGCAACCGATTGCTGACCAGCTCTGCCCCAGGTGCACGGCGCTCGGGTTTTTCCGCAGGCGGATGCGGGAAGAACCAGCGCGCGCCGAATTTGTCGCGCAGTTCAAACTCCTTGCCGACTTTTTCTTGATAGGGGGCAAGCAAATCCGGCCGACCCGGTCGCCAGCGCAGAAGTTGCTCGATGTTTTCGCAGCGCCGCCAATCCTTGGGCGCGTCAATGGCCGCGCGCTTACCTGCCATCACCAATCGGAATTGCGGCCGTGTCATCGCCACGTACATCAGGCGAACTTTTTCAGCGGCTTCGAGTTGCTTGCGATGACTTTCGACTCCCGCCCAATGCGGGGTGGACATGCCAAACAGCTGGAATTCGCGTCTACCCTCAAACCAGCCAATGTCCATTTGCTTAACCCGCGAATTCGGCGCGCCAGCGTGCAAGTTGACCAAATAGACGTGCGGGAACGTCAATCCCTTGGACTTATGCACCGTCATGATGCGCACCGCGTCCATGCTCTGATCACCGGGCGCGGCTTCGGATTCTTCCAAACCTTCACTCACCGCTCGACGCAAGGAACGCAGAACCGTTTGCGGACCGCCGTCGGCGTCTTGAAGGGCTTCGGTCAGGCGCAGGAAAAATCGTTCTAAATTTGCCAGGCGGTGGGCGCCGAGGTGACGAGCCGCTTCGGTGGATTCCATCGGGAAGCGCTGGCGCAAATTGAGCACAAATTCGTCGGCCGGGGCAACGTGGA
The DNA here is from genome assembly GCA_964565175.1 of uncultured Planctomycetales bacterium. Lineage (GTDB taxonomy): Bacteria > Planctomycetota > UBA1135 > UBA1135 > UBA1135 > JACNIZ01. The sequence goes on along the minus strand of CAZMDZ010000005.1, from coordinate 14,066 downwards.
ATTGTTGACGCAGATCCGCAAGTCCCTCCACTGCTTGTTGGAGCAGCAACTGCCAACCTTCAATGCGCTCGATTCCATCGATGTCCATTGCCTCGACATCCTGCGCGACCTTGGCGATGACCTGGGAGAGTTGCTGCAATTTGTCGCGCTGAAATGGCCCGCGCAAATCCGCCATCAAACCCGGAAATCCAGCCTGCCATAGCGGCAACCAAGCAGCGTCTGGCGTGCCGATGACCGGCGAACGCAAAAATGTGATCAACGCAAGTTGGTCATTGGGATCCACCACACAACGCACCATCGCTGCAGCATCAATAATTTCGCGCCGCCGGTAATAGTTGGTGTCGCGCTCGACTTGGAAAGGAATGTCTGCATCGCGCATCGCGCTCAAATAGGTTTCCATCGCCGACGACGAACGCAGCAGCACCGCCGCGTCACTCCACTTCAGCGTGCCCGCCTGATGCCGACGACTTAAATCCTGCGCCAACGCCGCCGCTTCCAACTTGCGCGCCGCTTCGTTCTTCGTTTTTTCACCAGCCTGTTGCTGGTGTTGCCACGAAACCCAATGCTCAACCACCGGCTCGCCGCCGTTTGCGGTTTCTGCATCGTAATTGCTGTGATTGGGAGCTGGATGCAGGCGCTGAAACTTCGGTTGCAGACCGGGAATTTCATCCATCACCGGTTCGACGCAGCGCTCGACCTCATCCAAAATCGGCGGCACCGAGCGGAAGTTTACGGTCAGGTCAAATTGCTCGCCGCCGGTCTGCAGAATCTGCTGGACGAAGTCGTGATACGACTTCAAGTCGGCATTGCGCCAGCCGTAAATCGATTGCTTGGGATCGCCAACCAAAAATAGATCCGGCACCGAAGCGCCAGCAGCTTGCGGCTTCAAAACCAGGTTGGTCAGCAAATCACACTGCAAGGCATCGGTGTCCTGGAATTCGTCGACCAACAACTGGTCAATCCCCGAAGCCAAACGTATGCACAGCTCAGGCTCCTGGCAGAGCAACTGATGGGTATCAGCAAGCAGGTCGCTGAAAGTTTGCACACCGGCAGCGCGCATTTGCGCCTTTAATTCACCGAGCAGTCGCTTCAGCAACCGTAAGCCAGCGGTTAGCGGAACTGGATCCAGCTTGGCCAGCCATTTGCCCCAAACTTTGAACTCGCCAAAGCTCACCGCAAGTTTGGCGATCTGCTCGTCGGTGAAATAGGTTTGTTCGGACTTTGTGAATTCCCCCACTGCCCACTTTTCTAATTTCGCTTCCAGCATGCATTCGCCCGGCATGCCCTTTTGAAACAAGTCCACAAACTCTTGTGCCGTGGGTTGTGTGCCCAATCGATGATTGAGCAGCTCGGCATTGCTCATGGTTCGATGCAACACCGCAATTTTGCCCTTTTTCGCCAACGCCAAAGCGGCGTAGCTGACTTCCAGCACAGGTTCGAGCATGAGCTGCAAGCGGCGGTACAAACCACCTAGCATCTCCTCGGAAAATGGGGCGCTAGGAAGATCTTCGGCGGTGACCGCTCGCCGCGCTAGGTCGAGCAAAACGCTTGCGACTTTGCTGGCACCATGGCCCTCGGCGGCAAGCAGCACGGCGTCGGGGTCGGCGTTGCTGCCGTAGAGTTCGGGCAAGCGTTTGCCAATAAACTCAAGCACCAATGCTTCAGCTTGGCTGCCGTCAGCGTCGATGGTGAAGCGCGGATGCAAACCCATGCGCAAGGCGTTTTGGCGCAGAATCGTCGAGCAAAAACTGTGAATCGTTTGCACGCGCAAGCGATCCGCCGACGACAACAATGCGGCGGTCCGGGATTGGATTTGGCTGTCGCTAAGCTCAAACTCATCGCGCGGCATCCAAATCGGTGCAACGCCATCATGCAAACCACGCAGCGCTTGGGCGACCCGCACTTGCATTTCGACTGCAGCGGCGTCGGTAAAAGTGATGGCGACTACGCCTTCGCTGACTGCTTCGGCAATCTCTTCCAGCGGACGTTTGCCGTTGTCGTAACGCGCCCATCCCGAACCCAAGCACCAGTGCACAATGCGCGCGACCAAAACCGCAGTTTTGCCGGTGCCCGCGCCCGCTTCCAAAACTAGCGGCTGTCCAAAAACAGTGCGACCTGCTCGACGCGCGCCGGCATCTTGCATGGTGCCATTGGAGGCGGTCAGACTTGGTTGATTGAATGCGCTCATTCGTCTACCTCCTCACTCCAGGGAGCGGTCACCCCCAAGTACCAAAGATCGCTGATGATTTGCTCGGCTTCGGAAACGCTGGAATCATTCATCATTCGGCGCTCGGCGATTCCCTTGACCGCCGCCGCAAGTCGACCGCGATTACCGCTGTCACGCAGCAAACATGCGTCGGCAACTTTGCAGTATTCACAGGCTTCGTTGTTTTTGGTTTCGTCGTCTTTATACGGACGATCCATCCGCGGCATGAGGATGCCCGCCGCCATCGATTGATGCAGTACTCCACATGTTCTGGAGAACTCGGTCAGGAATTCTTCGTCATCGTGATTGACGCGGAACTCAGCATTGCGATCCATCCGCTCTTCGTCGACCTTGAGGAACAAGTAGCGCCCGCTGGCATCAAAACTTGAACTGGCATAAGCGGTGCCCTGCAGGCGCTTGCCAGCAGCCAGTTGCTTGAGATGATGAAGGCGTTTGCTGTTCGGTTTGACCACATCGGCAAGCGGCTTCGAAGTTTTGTAATCGGTGAAAACCAAACCATCTTCGCCTTGATCGACGCGGTCGGCGCGGAAGTGCAAGTCAAACTCGCCGCCCTCCCAACTGACCGTGGTTTTGCCCTGCCATTCACAGCCAATGACTTCCAACTCGGCGTGGTCATCCGGCCATTCCAAATCCACCGCGCGCTGCACAAACGGCCGCGCTTGAACAGCCAGCGCATCGATCATGCCTTGCAACCGCATCTCTTCGGCCAACGCAACTTTCCTTGCCGACGCCGTCACCGCCTCGGCAATCGCCGACGCCGTCGGCTTGCTTACTTGGATTGGGCGGCCATCTTTGAGTTGCCCTCCGGCACCATCGCGCACCAGTTCTTCCAACGCATCGTGCACGACGTTGCCCAACATCAAAGCGTCGGCGCCGGGTAAGTCATGAAGCGGATCATCGATGGGCTCGACCCGCAGCTGGCGTTCCAACAGCGACCGCCATGGACAAATCGCCAGCCCTTCCAGAGTGGTAACGAACAGCTGCTCGGGCGTGGGCTGAGGGCCAGCCGTGCCCAAATACGGACCGAGGCGAGAGTGGAGCTGGCGCTGTGTTTGATTTTGATTGCCCGGCTCGATTTCATTCAACACATGCAATCGCGGCGTGGAGTTGGGGAACAACTGAATCCAACTACCACGATCATTCTGCAGTGCAAAAAACTGTTGCGCTTCGGCTTCAGTTAGCGGTTGTTCACTATTTGCGAATAACTCATTGCGCAGCCGCGGGATGACGTCGGCGTTGTCTTCGCTTTGGCCAGACGGTTGGCCGAGCCAGATTCGTTGCAAATACGAAGATGGGGCGATTTCTTTGCCGTCGTCATCGGCGCGCAGCCAGGACAGCGTAAGCTTCGGAGCGGCGGCGCAAAGTTGTGCAAAAAGGTAGCGCTCCTCCTCGTGACCTGAACTGCGCAGCGGAAGGTCGGGCAGTTGACTTTGCAAAACCGCGCGCTGGCTGTCGGGCAAAACGGCGTCGTCGGAAATTGCGCGCGGCACTACGCCTTTGTTGAGGCCAAGCAAAAACAAAGCGTCGAAGCTGCGGCCGCGCGCTTGAGTGTAATCCAGCACAGCCACGCCGCCGCCAGCAGCAGTCGAACGAGGCACGCCATACTCACGGCTTGCTTTAGTAAGCAGCACCATGAATTCTTTGGCGTCGTACTTGTTAGCGGGGCCGGCGTCGTTGGAGTTGCCCGCGTTGTTGGAGTTGCCGACATCAAGCTCGGCAACCTTGTCCAGTAACTCATGCCAATCCGAACGAGTCGCATTCCAGCCGAAATTCTGCTCCAAAGTCAAGCGCGCGTATTCCGCATGATCGGCCAAGCTCGCACGCTTCGGCCACTCCGCCAAGCGCTGCAAAGTTTGCTGAATCAAACTGATGTCCGACAGCAACTCGGTCAAAGTCAACACCCGGCTTTGCGAACGCCGACGTTCACCATCCTCCCGATTTTGACTTTCTTTCGCACGCACTCGCAACGGCAAGCGGTAAACCCCATGCTCCCCAGCCAACTCAGCCGGATTCAGCGCCGCCGCTTGATCCAAACGGGCCGCGCCAAGCGTGCGCATCGCGATGCGAAAGTCTTCTACCCTAGACTTCAGCACACCACCTTTTTCAGCGCGCGACAATGCATCCAACCACCGATCCAAAGTCGTGCCTGCACCTAGTTGAAGCACTTCGAGCGCCGCCCGCAAACGGCGGTGATCTGGGAAAAATCCTGCCGGAGGTGCTGGAGCGCGGAAAGGCACGCCCAAAGTTGGGAACCAATTGCGGATGTGGCTGGCATAAGCTCCATACTGGCGCACCACCACGCCGACGTTTTCAGCAGGTGTGCCGCTAGCCAGTAGTTTGCGAATTCGATGCGCCACTTCGCGCACCTCATCACTGCGACCCGAAGTGTGAAAGAATTCACGCTTCGAAGCGGAACGGGCGAAGTTGGGATTCTCGGTTTCAGTATCAATTCCTTCCCCGGTAGCCGGAAGCTCCGCGGCACAAACTCGCTGCACAAATCTGCGCGCAAACCGAGCGCCGCGATCTTCACCGGCAAATGCCGGGTCCGGCGGCAAGTCCACAATCAACTTGCCATGGTGCTGCCAAAGCGCGCGGACCAACGCCTGCGACTGGCCGGTGACGTCGGCAAAACCGTAAATCCAAACCGAGCGCGCGTTCAAATGCTGCTCGACCAAATCTGCAGCCCGCAGCTGCAAATCACCCGGCCGACGGCACCCGCGCTGTTGCATTTGCGCTTTGGTTTCGGCCGCGGCGCGCAAAACTTCTTTGGTTTGAGAGTTCAGTCCGGCAAGGTCATCAACCTCGATCTCCCCACGGTCTAGGTGGTTGCCCGAACGGCGATCCGCGCCGCCCCACCCTGCGGTCAGCAAATCGCGAACGCTTGCCGCGACCAAACCGAATCCATCTGCCAGCGGCTCAAAGGTTTCCTGCAATCCACTTTGCCTGCTGACTGCGCGACGCGCCAAAACTTCGGACAGCAAGCCGCCGCTGCGAATCTCTAGCCCAGCGCTGCGATGCAAATTCAACGCCACCGAATGCAGCGTTTGCACCTCGACGCCCAGGGTGGCGCCAGCCTGTGCCAGCTTGCCAATCAACACCAGCCGCAACTCGGATGACGGTACCACGATCAGCACCGGCTGCTGCAATAAGCCGGGATCCTCGGCTGCCGTTCGTGCCTCGGCGACTACCTTTTCCAGCAGCAGTTTTTCGGCCTGCTGCGGCCCCTGCGCGGTGAAAATACGGTCCACCTGCTCAGCATAACAACGCTGCGGCCCGTGCTTCACCGGACCGCCACAATCGCTTCAAGTCAGCAATTGCCTTGCTTCAATTTGGCCAAAAACTCGCCAATGTCGTGATAAAGCGGTGCCTCAAGTAACAGCGGCTCGTCGCTTTCAGGGTGTTCGATCTCCAGCTTCCAGTTGTGCAGCGCCTGGCGATCCATTTCGAGGAAATTGCGATCAAGGTCGGTCATTTGCTTTTCGACCGAGCGCACAAAGACTTCATCCCCACCCATGTACAACTTGTCGCCGACGATGGGATGGCCAAGGTGCTCCATGTGCACCCGCAGCTGATGAGTGCGCCCAGTGTGCGGCTTCAACTCCACCAACGTGTACCCCGGCGCTCGATCGAAGACTTGCCACTCGGTCAAACTGGGCGAACCCTCGCCATCCTTGCGCACGCCCATGCGCAATCGCACCGTGGAATTCAGCGCGCGGCCGATGGGCTCTTCAATCGTCCCGCTTTCGCCATGAATCTCCCCAACGACCAGAGCTTGATAAGTCTTTTTGATCGCCCGCGCTTCGAACTGCATGCCGACTTGGGTGCGGGAGAACTGAGTCTTTGCGGTCAGCAAAACGCCACTGGTTTCGCGGTCTAACCGATGGCATAAAGTCGGCATGTCTTCGGTCTCGCCCCACACCGCGCGGTGGCGTTCGTGGATCAGGTGGATCAACGAACCGGTCAAATGCCCGTGCGAGGGATGCACCGAAATATGCGGCGGTTTGTTGACCGCAAGCAACCATGGGTCTTCGTAAACCACTTCCAAGTCCGACGGATCCGGGCCGATGGGCGCGTCGGGCGGTGGTGTGGGATTGGGTTGCCGAACCAACACGTTCTGGCCGGTGCGCAACTTCAAACTATCACGCAGTTGGCCGATCGTCGCTTGCTGTGGATCCTTGCCGGGCACAACTTGCACCGCGCCTTCTTCAGCGACCAGGTTTTGGATGCCGCGCCGCGACCGCCAATTCAGGCGTTGGTGCAAAAACTTGTCTAACCGATTGCCGTGATCGTCGACGCCGACCTCAAAAGTCCACTCTTGGAACTCTTGGCTCAAATCGCGCTGGCCGCGGCGCTTTTTCTTTTTGAGTCTGCGAGGCATTGCTGTGAAATGCACAAAGCTGGCCCCAGACCGCAATCTGGGGGGCCAGCTTTAGGGAACTCGCAAAGAGCTCCAATTCAAACGATTCTTGCGGCTGCCTAAAACAGCTGCGCGCTTAGAAACGAGAGTTGCGACGGATCCGCTCGGCGCGCTTGACGACGCGCTGGCGTTCTTCCTTGGCCTCGGTGCGAGCCCAGGTTGGCTTGGTGAAGAAGGACTTCTCCTTCATCATGACAAAAATTCCGGCTTGGTTGCACTGGCGCTTGAAGCGACGCAGAGCAGCATCGAGGGACTCGTTCGAACGGACTTGGACCTTGATCAAGGTAGTTACAGTGGGCAGATTTATGATGGATGCGGCCGCGCGAATCCTTGCCGCGCAGCGTGCCCCGAAGGGCCCAACATTCTAGTGGAGAACTCCCGAATCGTCCAGACCACAGGCCAGCCTTCCTCCGACAACGGCGACGGCGGTGGACGTCCGCACCAAACCCTCTCTGGACAAGTTATTTCCATTGTTTTTCGCGCAGAGGATAGCGGATTTGGGGTTGTGGTTCTCGAGGTCACAGATGGCGACGCCGACGACTCCTCCACCGAAGCGCTGCCCGATACCACCGCCGTTGCCGGAGACTTGGGTGACATCAACGAAGGCGACTACCTCAAGCTGCACGGCTTTTGGAAAAAGCACCCGCGCTTTGGCCGCCAGTTTCAAGCCAGTTGGTCGGAGCAAAGCACGCCGAATACGGTGGCCGGACTGCAGAAGTATTTGGCCAGTGACTCCTTCCCCGGCATCGGCCCGGACATGGCGCGGCGGCTGGTCGAGCATTTTGGCGACGACGCTTTGGACGCGATGGATGCTGGTGCAGCCAAGCTGCAGGAAGTGGAGGGCATTGGACCGGTGCGAGCGGCGACTTTGGCCGAAGCCTTTGAGGTGGGTCGAGCGCGTCACCGGGTGATGGCGGAATTGCGCGGCTTGGGTTTGAATGGAGGGCAGGCGAATAAGTTGTACGAGCGTTGGCAGGCGGCGGCGATTGAGCGGGTGCGGGCGGACCCATATGCGTTGATTGGTGAGTTGCGCGGCATTGGTTTTGAGACGGCCGAGCGCATGGCCAAGCAGTTGGATATTCCGAAGGACTCGGTGGTGCGAGGGAAGGGGGTGGTGCAGCACTTGTTGAAGCAAGGCATGCGCGACGGGCATACCTGTTTGCCGGAGGCGACGATTGATCAGCAACTGAGGTCGTTGGGTTTGTCGGAAGAAAACGTCACCGCGGCGTTGGTTGAGTTGATTCAACGGCGCGGCTTGGTCTGCACCGAACGGCCAGACCCAAACGCTGGCCCAGCGGTAGCGACCGATCCCAACGACCCTACCGACTTAGGCGGGGCCGCCACAATTCGGTGGTATTCCCATCCACTCGCCGAGCAAGCGGAAGCGCAAATTGCTGGCACGGTGCGGCGTTTGAATTCTGGCGCGGTCGAGGCGGCGGCGAATCCGGATCAGGTGATGAACGCAATTCGTCGAGCGGAGCATCAGCCAGATGCGAGTCAGCTGCAAGCAGTAGAGATGGCGTTGCGTGAAGGTTTGAGTGTCATGACCGGTGGACCGGGTACCGGTAAAACGACGACACTGCGCTTGGTGCTCGATATCTTGGAGGCCGCTGGCGTTGGGCCGATTAAGTTGGCCTCGCCGACGGGGCGGGCGGCAAAGCGATTGCATGAAGCGACCGGACGTCAGGCGGGCACGGTGCATCGCTTATTGGGTTGGGACCCGATTCAAGCGGCATGGAAGCACGATGATGAAAACCCGATTGACGCGGAGTATTTGATTGTTGATGAGGTGTCGATGTTGGATGTGTTTGTTGCATCCGCGTTGATGCGCGCGATCCCTGAAAACTGCCGCTTACTGTTGGTGGGCGACGCCGACCAGTTGCCATCGGTTTCGGCGGGCGCGGTGCTGCGGGATTTATTGCGCTGCCGGACGGTTGCGCAAACGCGTTTGCAGTTGGTACACCGACAAGGTCGCGGTTCTGGAATTGTTGAAGCCGCGCACAGCATTTTGCACGGTGAAGCGCCCACCACTTCAACCTCCCCCGCCGGTGATTTTTTCGCCACCTTTCCCGAGAACGCCGACGCCGCCGCCGATTTGGTCGAGCGCATTGTTTGCGAACGCATTCCTGAAAAGTACGGCCTCAATCCACGCACTGACATCCTGGTACTGTCGCCGATGTACCGCGGACCGCTTGGCGTCGACGCTCTCAACGAACGCCTTGCGCGCAGGCTCAATCCGGATGGCGACGGCGCCGAATGGTCGCGTGGATTGCGCATTGGCGATCGCGCAATGATCGTGCGCAATGATTACGAACGCGAGGTTTTCAATGGCGACACTGGTGTAGTGACTCATATTTCGAACGATGAACTATTCCTCGAGGTTGATGGAACAGTTCATAGTTACGGTCGCGAAGAAATGACCGATTTAATTCCAGCGTATTGCGTCACTGTGCACCGCTCTCAAGGAAGTGAAGCGCAGGCGGTGGTCATTGCCCTGGCGGGTTCGCACTACATGATGCTGCGCCGCAATCTGCTTTATACCGCCGTCACTCGCGGCAAGAAGCTGGTGACGGTGGTCACCGAACCGCATGCTTTCCGCCGCGCAGTTTCCAACGCCGAAGAAAGTAAACGTTGGACGCAGCTGCAGCAGCGGATTGAAGCCGCGAACGCCTAAAGCCCCGGTGCTACCGGAACCATCTTCTGGTAGTAGAACGGCTGCTTCTGACGGAAAGTGCGCGAACGCAACCGCATTTGCTCGACATAAGCTGGCGGCGCTTGTTGCGCGATTGCTTGCTGAATTGCCTTCCCGCTAATGTCGACCGCTTGCATGTACTGGCCAGCGTTGGCGAAGCACACCGCCATTGCGTCTTGAATGGCGACTTGGAATTTCGCCATCTCTACCTCCGGCACGCCGCCCGCAACTAGGTGCTGACGCGCGAGGTTCCACAGCTCCTTGACCTGCTCCAACGCTTTTTCGGGATCGCGCACTTTGGAATCCGGGCATGCAGCCAAGGTCCAAATTCGACGCAACTCCATCGATAGGAATGGAGAACCAAGGCTCCAACGGTAAAGGTCGCGCCAACGCTTGGTACTCGGCCCGGCGTACCTTTGATACGACTTGGAGTAGAACTCGGCGGCTTTGGCGTAGTCCTCTTGGTAGGTGTGCCGATTGCCTTCGGTGACCGATGTGGCCAGCCAATTTTCGACCATCTTCACGACCATCGGACTGTTGGTCAACTTCTTCTCAAGGAATGACTTTTGATATTCATCCGTGAGGATGGAATTGATCGCGTGCTCGTAATACTCCACCGCACGCCCAGCCATTTGCGGTCCACGCGCGACCATGATGTTGCCGTAAACCATGTTGAAGTCGATGCGGTTCGGCCACGTCTCCAACGCCTCGTCCATGTAATTTTCGGCGATGTCGAGGTGCGACAGATCTCTGGTTGCGGCGTATTGATTGAGGTGCAGGCCAGCAAGGTTCATCAGCAAGTGCGGGTCGCGCTCCACTTGCAAACCTTGATTCATCACTTCCATTGCTTCTTCGATCTTGCCTTGGTTTTTCAATTCCACCCCAAGGTTTTCATACGCCATCCACGCCGACGGATTGTCTTTCAGAGTTGTGCGCCAAAGCGTTTCGACGTTTTGGTACATCAAACCGTGCACGTTGCTGCTGTAAACAAACCATGCCAGTACAACTCCAAGTGCACCGCGGCCGATGTTGCGCGGGATCGGTAGGTTGACCAAAACCGCGCCGATCAATGCGAACATTGCCCAGTTCGCGTGGTACTGGAAGTGGTCGGCGACGTGCGAAAAACGCATCGGGTATACCGGTACGAAACCCATGACCGGGAAGAGTGCGCCGCCGAAAATGAGAATGGCGACAAGCGGGCCGCGTCCAAGTTTTTTGCTCTTCCAAAGCAGGACTAAGGGTAGTGCAATTGCTGCCACCAGCATGCCCCACATGACGATGGAACCAGTATCCAAATCCCATTTCGGGTAGAAGAACATTTGCTTGACTGGCGCGACCACGTGTTGGAAATACTTCCAAACAACGCTGCCTGCCAGCAACAGTTTTTCAGCGAAGGCAAGGTCGAAGAATCCTTCGGCACCCACTTGAGTGCGTTCGAGTTCGGCCGTGCGCAGGCCGAAGTAAAGGCCACCGAGGAAAAATGGAATGAGGCCGGGAGTGAGCCGCCACAGTTCGCGCGGACGCTTCCACCAGATGATCAGGAACAGCGCCGGTGGGATAAATGCGATCACCGTTTTGGAGAACAAACCGGCGAACCAGAAGAGCAATGCGGTGAAAAAACTACCCCAGCCTAAGTAGCCGAAGTAACCGCCGGAGAGACTGCCCTTGTCGTCGCCCGATCCATTTTGACTGCCACCGGGGAGATCGGTGTTGGCCAAGCGCGGGGTGCCGTCGTCGTCGGCGTTACCGATGCGGCAGTAGCGCAAGTACATGAGGATGGTGGCGAGCCCAAATAAACCCGACAGCATGTTTTTGCGCTCGGTGACCCAGGCGACGGATTCGACGTTGACCGGGTGTGCTGCGAACAGCAGGGTTGCGATGAGCGCGCCGGGAATGCGCAGTTTTTGCAGCACCCGCCAAAAAAGCAGGACCGTCAACGCAAAAATCAGGACGTTGTTGAAGTGGAAGAGGGTTGGGTCCGGCGGAACAGGTTTGAGCTGATCGAGGCTGGTCGCTTTTTCACCGGGGGCCAGAGGTTGGCGGGTTGGCGGCGGGTTCAGGTGGTACTCGAGGCGGAAAGTCGAGTAAACAAGCGGATAATATTGTGGATTAGCCTGGGGATCGGTCCAAATTCGCTTGAACTGATCCGGCTGGCGCACCGTGGCATTGTTGATGACATAGTCACCGTCATCCCAAATCCAACCACCCTTGGTCAGCACCGTGCCATAACTGGCAAACGCCAGCAGCACCAGCAGCCCCGCGATCATCCAATTCCAGCGGGGCGCAGAAGAGGGAGTTCCGTCCGTCATGTTGGCAAGGATACCCCCTTCCCGACGCCTTCGCCGTTAAGCCTTCTTGTTGGTATCGACGCCTTCTCCGTTGAACCTTCTTGTTGGTATCGACGCTAAGACGCGGGTGGAGTTTTGCAGTTTCGCTGAGGCGATTTACCAGCCTTCGCGCAGCGCTTCGATTGCGTCGATGTGGCGCGGGATCGACGACGACAGAAGTTCGTATCCGTCTTCGGTGATGACGACCACATCTTCGATGCGCACACCCAGCCCTTCGTCGGGCAGGTAAATGCCGGGCTCAACGGTGAAGGTCATGCCGGGCTCAAACTTTTTCATGTACGCGCCGACGTCGTGCGTGGCCATGCCTAACCAATGCGAGGTGCCGTGCCACATCATGCCGAAGCCGCGCTTGGTCACTTCTTTTTGTGCGGCGTTGTTGACCTGGCTGAGAGTGGCGCCGGGCTTGCATGCGGCAAAGGCTGCTTCCTGGGCGGTGTAAACGGCCTCGTAAACCTCGCGTTCGCGGTCAGTGAACTTACCGCTGACTGGCCAAGTGCGCGAGATGTCAGCGACGTAGTGGTTGAATTCGGCGCCGTAATCGATCATGACCACGTCATTCTGCTCCAGCGCGCGCTTGTTCTCGGTGTAGTGCAGCACGCAAGCATTCGGGCCGCTGCCGACAATCGCCATGTAGCCAGCCCCCATGCCACCGCTCTTGAGGAATGTGCCGCTCATTTCGGCGGCTAGCTGCCACTCATAAGTGCCCGCGGATGCCATCTTCATTGCTGCCACATGCGCTTGGCCACTCACTTCACACGCACGACGCATCGCTTGCTGCTCTTCCGGGGTCTTGACCAAGCGCATGTTGTCGATCATCAAGGTGAGGTCTTCCACTTCGACCTCGTAGCGCTCCGCAAGCTTGGCGGCGAATTGACTGCCGCGGTTGAGGCGGGTGTCGAATGGATCTTTGAGCACCGCGGCCTTGGCACTGGCAAGGTTATCGCGACTCATCATCCAATTTTCGGCCGGTTGCTTCTGCACATAAAAGGTGTCGTGCTTGTCGGATAGCTTTTTGAGGAGTGCTTCAAAGTTGCTCCATTGGCCGCCGCCGCGCTTGGAGATGGAAGTGCAAGTCTCAATGCCGGTGATTTCCTTAGCTTCACGCGAATCGATCAAGTCGCCATTCCAGCGCTCGGCCATGGGTGCGACTTTAGGAACCAGCAAATACTCCTTTTTGGTTTTCGGGATGCAGACATAAACTGCGTTCGGTGTAGTGATGCCGGTGAAATACCAAAAGTTGTTGTCTTGACGGAATTCGCGGTAGTCGTTTTGGGTTCCGGCGCCGCGCAGGATGATGACGGCTTCTTGGTCCTCCGACTTGGCTAAAAAAGTCTCCATCAACGCCTTCCGCCGTTCGGCGTGCCACTCCTTATTGAATAATCCTTGACCGCGACCATCTTCTGCTTGTTGTTGAGCGGCGGGCGCCGACGCAGCCGAACCTACGTTGAGAGCAAAGGCAAAACCCAGCCCGAGCAGCAAACTGGCAATCTTTGAGTGGCGGAGAGGCATGGGCAAAATTCTAAGCCCAAAACCACCTTAGGCAGACTTTAGTTGTTGCTTGCCTTGCTCATTCGGGTATTTTTCCCCTAACAAGTTCCGGCATTCTCATCCAGAAGCACCTAAGCCATCGTCAACACCGTCCAACGTAATCTTGTCGCCAAGATAGACGCCCAATCCTTCGCCGATCTCATTATCCGTATGACTCCAGGTTTCTTCAGCAATGGATTGAGCCGCGAGTTGGCTGGAAATTGCAAGCGCCAGGATTGAGAGAGTGGCCTTCACAAACTCTCGCAAAAATCAGGCTGCTAGCGGACCCAAGCCCTACCGGAGATCCGACTTTTTTGGCCGGATTGGCACAAGAGCTAAGAACTGAGACAATCCCGTTCTGCCATGTCCGCGCCCGAAGCCCAACCCACTCACCTCTACCTGGATCATGCTGCCACCGCGCCGCCTTTGCCGGAGGCAATGGAAGCTTTTTGCAAAGCGGCCGAAGAGGCTTATGCCAATCCAGGATCACTGCATGGTTTGGGCGCTGCGGCGGCGCGGGTGTTGGACCAGTCGCGAAAGAAGTTGAGCAAAGCACTGGGAGCGCGGAACTATCGGTTAATTTGGACCGGGACAGGGACTGAGGGCAATCACTTGGGGATCCTCGGCATGGCCGCGCGGGTGCGAAGGAGTTCCAAGTTGATGGCCGCCGCCGAGGCCAATGAATTTGGTCAACCACGGGTGTTGGTGAGTGAAATCGAGCACCCATCGGCGTTGCAAGCCGTGCAGAGTTTGGCGGGCAAGGGCTTTCATGTTGAGTTGATTCCGTCCGACAACCAGGGAGTCATTCAAGCCGACGCCTTGCGCCCGTTGTTGGGGGAGGATGTGGCTTTGGTG
>CAZMDZ010000004.1:0-28502 GCA_964565175.1 uncultured Planctomycetales bacterium | reverse complement strand
GGCGACGCCGCGCGGATGGAAGACGCGGATGTCTAATAAGTGGCTGGTCGGAACATTTTCTAAACGAAAGCGCCCATCGGATCCAATCTCAACCCCTTGCCAAGTTTCCCAGGCGTAACGGTGGCTGCCAATCCGATCACTGCGCGGCACGATGCTGACTTGGGGCAGCGGATTGCCGGGCCACGACCGCACCGTTCCTTGAATTACCCCACCTTTGGGTAGCGCTGGCACCGCGATCGGCGGCGAATGACTCGGCTGGGTGCGCAGATTCAGCTCCACTCGCACCGGCACATGACCGTCGGCTTTGACCGTGACCAACACCCGAGTCCCACCGACTACGCTCAGCAACCGACCGATGCCATTTTCATCGGTCAGCGTTTCTTCGCCGTTTAAGTCGGCGATCAGCTTGGCACCCGCCAACGGCTTGTTTTGGTGGTCGCGGATTTCCATATCCACTCCCATTTTTGGAGCGACGCGGAAATCACGCTGGGTCATGCCACGCATTTGCACCCGCTGACTGCGCACCGCCCGGCCGAAACCAGGAATGTCGAGCTCAAAGTAATGGGTGCCGGGCAGGAGTTCCGGGAAGTAATAACTTCCACCTTCCTTGCTCAACGTACTCCATCCATCTTGCGGCCCGCCCATTATCCGCAACCGAACGCCGCCAATCGGTTCACTGTTGTGGTCAAGAATCCGTCCCTCCAAGCCGCCAGCACGCTTGGGACGAATTTTTTCTTGCTCAAAGCCGCCTAAAAACCGTAACTCTGCGACCAGTGAACCGTCTAACCAAGTGGGGGTCGGCTCTGCATCGGTCACCGCTTGGTCCAAGGGGGAATCCTTCTCTGGATCGCCATCTAAGTAGGCTTCTTCCAAGGTCGTCGGGTCGATCGGATCCTCTTGGGGCGGGTCGCTGCCTAAAACCACGTACATCAAACCCAGCAAAATCACGCCCAGTACCGCCCACATCCAGGGCGGAAGTAGCTGTCCCGAAGCAGCACTGGGGTGGGAAGCACGCGGCATCGTCCTAAAGTATCCTGGCGCCGAGCATCGGTTTCAGTCCCCGCTCCGCCGACGCACCATCTTCCCCCCAGATTCCACCCCCATCAGTTGGAATCCACAGGCACACGGTTAAATTTCTGCCATGAGCAAAACGGACACGCTGCAAACCCGGACCGCCCGCACCACCGTGCAGGTCGCCGGCGGCTTGTTCCTATTCAAGTTGGTTTCCTTCCTGATCACTGGTTCGTCCGGCGTGTTGGGATCGACCTTGGATTCCGGCCTCGACATGTTGGCCTCGCTGGTGGTGCTTTGGGCAGTGACCGCTGCCGCCCGCCCCGCCGACGCTGACCACCCGTATGGACATGGCAAAGCCGAGTCGGTTGCCAGCTTGCTCCAATCGGTTTTGATTTTGGTGTCTGGATTGGGCTTGGCCTACCACACCATTCGCCGGGCCATCTTGGATGAAGCTTCCATCGAAATGCCGATGGTCGGCATCGTGGTGATGGTGATCAGCTCATTTGTAACGGTTTGGTTGATCAAACGACTGCGTTACGTCGCCCACGAAACGGGTTCGCCAGCGCTGGAATCGGATAGTGCGCACTACGCAAGCGACCTGCTGATGAACATCAGCGTAGTGGCGGGCTTGGCCGTGCACTATCTACTCGACGGCGCGGTTTGGCCAGACTTGGTCATTGGCTTGGGCATTTCGTTGCTGATTTTGAATACTGCACGCGAGGTCTTTGCAAGCGCCACCGATCACTTGATGGACAAAGGTCTGGAGCCGTCGGAGGAATCTGCGATTTTGACCTCGGTGCTGCAGTTTGCGCCCAAGGTCAAAGGCTTCCACGATCTGCGCACGCGGATGTCTGGTAACGAGGTGTTCGTTGATTTGCACTTGGAGATTCAACGCGACCTCAGCTTTGTCGAAGCTCACGACTTGGCCGAGAAAGTGAGCAAGGTGATTCAATCCAACTTGCCGCGCTGCCAGGTGATCGTGCACGCTGATCCGATTTAAGGACGCTCTAATCCACCAAGCTGGCGGCCGAAGAAAAAACTCCGGCCGCCTGATGTTGGTTTAAGCCTTGGTGCCAACGACGACGACCATCTCGCAAGGTCCGCAGAAACCGTCGTCACCCTCATAAGTTTTGAGGCTGGTTTCGATTTCGCTCCATGCTTCGTCCTTTTCCGATTCGCTCAAGCCGCCCAACATTTGGTGCAGCGCCCCGAAGGATTCTTTTTCGAACTGCAAGCACTCCGTTGCCGACGACACCCTCACCGGTGCATCGATCACTTTGGCTTGAATGTCCTGAAAACCAGCTTCGGCGAAAGCTGCTTCAAGTACCCCCTCCCCGCCCAAACTAAAGGGCCCAGGTTGGAGGCAGTGGCGGCGGCAACTGCGCCCGGCGACGGATAATCGAGACCGGGACCGAGAAGAACTCATTCTTGTCGGCAGTGGAATAAACCATCGCCGCAACTTTGCCGCCGGGCTTGAGCACGTGCTTCATGCCAGCAAGAGCGCGTTGTTGATCTGGAAAGTAAATCAAGCCCACGCGAGAAATGACGGCGTCAAATGTTTCTGCATCGAGCTGGTCTAAGCACTCGCCATCCATCGCCAAAGTTTCGACGTTTTGATGGCCAGCTTCTTTGGCGCGATGGGCAGCAAACTCAAGAATGCCGGGCGAAAGGTCGGTTGCTAGAACTCGGCCGTTGGCGCCCACCCGATCCGCAACTTGCATTGATTGATCGCCAGCGCCTGCGGCAACATCCAAAACATGACTGCCTGCGCCTACACTTGCCATGTCAAGCATGGATTCAGTCGGGCCGCCCAACCAAGCGGTTAACAATGGGCCCCAACGATGCCAAGCTTCGGCAGCGGTTTCCCACTGGTCGAGCGTGGTGGACTTGTATTGGGCGGGATCAAACTGGGGCGATTGGGTACTCAATGATTCTCTTCTGTGGGAATGGAAATGGGACTCAATCGCACCCTAGCACAGCTTCAGCCTGAATCCTTGTGAAGTATTTTCACCCTTTTCTAGCGCGCGCACGCAATCCGATTTGCGGCGCCTCTTGCTGCGCAATAGTTCCTGGCTCCAAACTTTGCACCAACCAAACACCAGCGCCGATCACGCAATCATCCCCAACCACAGTGTTGCCACCGAGCAAAGTTGCGTTGGCGTAGATCACAACATTGTTGCCAATGGTTGGATGGCGTTGCTCCCCACTTCGGCGCGCTTTTCCACTCGGGTCACGCGGGATGTTGCGCGCGCCAATGGTGACACCTTGGTAAACCGTCACACCATCACCAATCACAGTGGTTTGACCAATCACAACTCCAGTTCCATGATCAATAAAAAACCGCTGCCCAATCGATGCACCTGGATGGATATCAATCCCAGTTTCCGCATGCGCTTTTTCGGCAATCATGCGCGGCAACATGGGGACGTCGGCTTGATCTAAACGGTGGGCCAAACGATGCGCAAGAATTGCCCGCACTCCCGGGTAACAAGCTTCCACTTCTTCGCGAGAACCAGCGGCAGGGTCGTGGAACAAAGCGGCGTCAATATCCAACGCCAGCGTCGCCTGCAATCCATTCAACTCAGAGAGTACTTCGATTGCCAACTCTTCGGCGGCAAATGCATCGAAGCCACAAAGCCGCATTGCCTCGGCCAATTCAATCCGAAATCGCTCCCGTTCGGCCCGCGGATGAGTGCCTCGCCCGGCCTTGCAGGAGGGAGTAAACCCAGTGGCCATCAGGGAGTGAAAACGGTCCAGCAACCGACCGACGTCTTCCATGCTTGCATGCATTCCCCTATTTCACACGCGCCGACGTTCCGCGGCTACAATCCCCGGTTATGACCGCTCAGGACACCCTTGATTTAGCTGAATTCCACGGTGATGGAATCTCGGCCGAGTTGTCGGAAGCCGTGCATCGCGTCGCGGATGCGCTGCCGCTGGAGGTGCGTTTCCACCCCGTCGATTTGTCGCTGGAACGACGTCGGGGCGATGCCGAAGGCAGCTACCAAGACGCTGAGGAAGCCATTCGCCACTACAAGATGGCGTTGAAGTACCCGACGGTGACGGAAGTGGAGTCACCGAACAAGGTGCTGCGGGAACGCTTTGACTTCACCGTGATCCACCGTCCGGTCGCAAGCATTCCAGGTGTCGAAACTCCGCACACCGGCAAGGTAGACCTGCACATTGTGCGGATCGCCGTCGGCGGCACCTACGAAGACGCCGGCCGTCGCATTGGCACCGAGGCGGCGGTTTCGGTCCGCGTCATTGAGCGCCGCCCAAGCTTCCAAGCCAGCCGCTTCGCTTTCGACTACGCGCAAAAACGCGGCATGTCGGTGGTCAGCGCCTCCAAGTACACCATTCAGCGCGCCACCGACGGCTTGTTTGAAGAAGTCGCGGAAGGAGTCGCCGCAACCTACCCCGACGTCGCCCACCGCGCCGAGCTGTTCGACGCCTTACTGGCCAAATTGATCATGGCCCCTGAGGGCTACCAAGTGATCGTCACTCCAAATGAGTACGGCGATTTCTTATCCGACGCCGCCTGCGGCATGATCGGCTCGATCGGCTTGGGTGCTAGCGCCAGCTACTCGTTCAACGACGACGGCGACGTCACCCTTGCGATGTTCGATCCAGCTGGTGGCACCGCACCGGACATTGCGGGTCAAGGCATCTGCAATCCAACCGCCGCGCTGTTCGCATTTTCGATGGCGCTCGAACATGGCGGCTTCCGCGGCATCGGCCGGGCTTTGGACCAGGGCGTGCGCGACACTATTGAAGCTGGCAAGACCACCGGGGATCTAGGCGGCAAATTGAACACGGTCGAGTTCACCGATGCGGTGCTCGAGGCTACAAAAAGGCGCCTCACCGGCGAATAACCAGGGGTAAGCTACGCAAGCCATGTTGAAAGTCGGCTTCGACATCCGCCCGGCGTTGTTTGATTACGCTGGCATCCACCGCTACGTGCGGGAGTTAGGCGTTGCTCTAACCCAACTCGAAGACGGCCCATTCTTGGAAATGTTCGCCCCGTCTTGGCGCAGCGGACGCAAAATTCCCAGGGCTCTGGTCGCTGGCCGCCATCGCATGAACAAAGGCTTCCTGCCCGGCCGCGCAATGAAGCTGTTCAACCGCATTCCTGGCTTCGACGCTGGCCGCCACCCCGCCAAAGCCGACGTCTTCCACTGGACCGACTTCACCTTCCCGGTGGTCCGTTCCTGCGCAACGGTGATGACCATGCACGACGCAGCCTTTGCGGTAGACCCAACCTTCCATGGTTGGAACACCTCAAACCTGCTGGATCGAGTCCGTCGCCACCTCTCCCAAGCCGACGTCGTTTTGGTTCCAAGCAAGCCAACCCTGTCGGACTCGGAGTTGCTGGGTCTTGATCCAGCGCAGGTCCAAGTCGTGCCCCACGGCGTCAACGAGTTCTTCTGCCCGCCTAGCGAAACGCCGAAAGAATCCGGCTACTTGCTTTCGGTGGGCACAGTCGAACCGCGCAAAAACTTCGTCCGCACCTTGCAAGCATTGGAGCGTTGCTGGGATCGCGACTTGGCCCCGAACTGGATCATTCTTGGCCAGCGCGGCTGGGACCACGAAGGCTTTGCCGGAAAAATCAAGGCCTCGCGCCATGCTGATCGCATCACTTGGATCTCGGAAAACGTGCCCGAGCAAAAGCTGCTAGAGCTGTATCAAGGCGCCTTGGCCTTAGTTCACGCCTCCCTGCACGAAGGTTTCGGACTGCCGGTCCTTGAAGCCATGGCGTGCAAAACTGCAGTCGTCGTCTCCGAAAACACATCGGCATCTTGGGTCGCGGGCAACGCAGGCATGTTGGTGAACCCACGCGAGATCGACTCGATCGCCGAGGGCATTGAGCGCATCGTTGCCGAAAATTGGTGGCGCAATCACGCCGCCGCCGTTTTGCTCCGCCGTTCCAAGGACTTCACTTGGCAGCGCTCGGCGGAATTGACCTTCAAGGCGTATCAAACCGCCGTCGAACGGTTTCAGTCCTAAAAGCGTTCGCCAGTAGGCGAAATTGGGTCCACTAAAAAGCTATCCCGTCGGCGAGATCGCGCCCATCAGCATGCGCACGCCGATTCCCACGCCGTAAATCACGCCGACGCCGGCAGCCAGGATCAGCACGATGACCCAGGCAGGCTGTTGCGACAAATCGCCCAGCCCGCGACTGCGCCCACTTCCAGCAGCCTCGCGACGTAACCGAGCTCGCTCCAAGTCTGCTGCACTCGGTTGAGCGACTGAACTGGGGACCTCCGGCTCGGGTGTGGGTGCTGGCATTTCCAACTCGATCCCTAGGTCTTCGTCGGCTGCAGCAGCCGAGGCTGCCGAGGTGGCCGGGATTGCTGAGGCTGCTGGGGTGGCTGGGGCCAGGACATCAAAAGCGACGGTGCCAAAGGTGACCAGGTCGCCGCCACGCAGTTCAAATTCCGACTGGCGTTGGCCATTGCAGGCAATGCCATTCGACGACTTTAAATCCACCAACCACCAAACCCCGTCACGCATTTCGACGCGAGCATGCATGCGCGACACACTGCTCTCCTGAATCGAGAGCTGGCAGTCTTTGGCTCGACCGATGAGCAATCCTTCGGTCAGCTCGGTCACCAAACCGGTTTCGCGACGTCGTAATTTCATGCCAATTAGCAGCTATCCCGGGCATTGGTAGCCGGGGAATGGGTCAACGCTACAGGATAGTCCCGGCTGCACCGCCATAACGGCTGCGCAAACACTAAAATTCTGGCGCGTGGATTCAGTTCTACAACTCCTCAGCCACCATCCGGCAGTGGCGACCTTCCTCCTACTCGTTTTGTGTGGGTTGGGTCTGCCCCCATGGTCAGAGGAAATCGTCATTCTGGCGAGCGGCTATTTTGTCTCGCAGGGGGCTTTCGAATATTACGAAGCCGTGCTTTGGTGCTGGGCGGGCATCTTGGCTGGCGACTCGATCATTTACGGCCTAGGCTCGGTGGTTGGCACCCGCGTTTATAAGTGGCCGATTTTGCGGGCACATATGAAGGAAAAGCATCGACACAAGTTCAATCGGATGTTTTTCAAGCACGGCACCGCCGCCGTCTTCACCGCACGCTTTCTGCCGGGCTTCCGCATGGTCGCTTATTTCGTCGCTGGCAACCTTGGCATGCGCTACTGGAAATTCCTTGTCCTGGACTCGATCGGCGCCGCACTGACGGTGCCCATCTCGGTCTGGGCAGGCTGGGTTTTGGCGGACAATCTGGACCGAGCGCAAGAGCTCTTCCACCAATTCCAGATTCCTATCTTCATCTTGATGGGGCTGGCGGTCCTGCTCTTTTTGCGGCACCGCAAAAACCTACGCATCAAGCGTTTGGCTGAATTGCGTAGCAAACGCGCCGACCGCGAACAATAGGCCCCCGGAATCCGTCCGCGCGGGTACAATTCGCGGCTCATTTCCTGGAGGACCGACTTGAAAAACAAGTGATTCCTCCTTCCCCCATCATCAGCCAAAAAGATGGAACAGCTGGTTACTTCCCTCCCCTGGATTGGTGCAGGCCTCGCTCTGGTCTTCGCCGTCATCCTACAGCGCAAGGTCATGGCCGCCCCGGCCGGTACCGACCGCATGAAAGAGCTCGCGACCGCGATTCAAGAAGGCGCAAAAGCCTTTCTGGTCACGGAATACAAGCTTCTTTCCGTGTTCGTAGTCATTGTCGCCGGCCTGCTCTTCGCCCTCGGTGAAGAAAAAGGTGGCGGTCCTCAGACTGCAATCGCATTCCTCGCAGGTGCTTTCGCCTCCGCCCTCGCTGGCTGGATTGGCATGCACACTGCCACTCGCGCTGCCGTGCGCACCACTGAAGCCGCTCGTACTGGTCTTGCCGGTGCGCTGACCGTGGCCTTCAGCAGTGGCACAGTCATGGGTATGACCGTGGTTGGCCTCGGCCTGCTCGGCGTCGTTGGCTTCTCCCAGCTTTACGGTGTTACCGAAAGAGATCTGGAGAGGGTGCTGGGCTTCAGCTTCGGCGCTTCTTCGATCGCGCTGTTCGCTCGTGTAGGCGGCGGCATCTACACCAAAGCTGCCGACGTCGGCGCAGACTTGGTAGGCAAGGTCGAAGCCGGTATCCCGGAAGATGATCCTCGCAACCCGGCCACCATCGCAGACAACGTAGGCGATAACGTCGGCGACGTTGCTGGCATGGGCGCTGACCTGTTTGAGTCGTACGTCGGCTCGATCATTGCTGCCATGACCTTGGGCGCTGTCATCGTTGGCGGCGAAGGTGCAACCGGCTTGGTTTACCTGCCGATGGCTCTGGCTGGCATGGGCATTGTTGCTTCCATCATTGGTACTTTCTTCGTTAAGACTGAAAACGAAGAGAAGATCCACAGCACTTTGTTCAACGGCCTGCTGATTGCATCGGCCATCTTGATCGCGGGTGCTTACGCGCTGACCAACTTGGGTTGGATGGACTTCGGCCTCGCTGCCGACGGCACCGCCATCGAAGGCATGTCACTGTTCATCGCCATTGTCGCTGGCTTGGTTGCTGGCGTGGTGATTGGCAAGATCACCGAGTACTACACCGCGTTTGAGCATAAGCCGGTCCAAGGCATCGCTTCCCAGTCCGAAACCGGTGAAGCAACCAACATCATTTCCGGTTTGGGCGTTGGCATGAAGTCGACTGCGTTGCCGGTAATCGTCATCTGCATTGCCATCTACCTGGCTTACGGTCAGGCCGAGATTTACGGCATCGCGCTGGCTGCAGTCGGCATGCTCTCGACTCTGGGCATCTCGCTAGGCGTTGACGCTTACGGCCCAGTTGCTGACAACGCGGGTGGTATGGCCGAGATGGCTGAACTGCCACCGGAAGTTCGCGAGCGCACTGACGCGCTGGACGCAGTGGGCAACACCACCGCCGCAATTGGTAAAGGCTTCGCCATTGGTTCTGCTGCATTGACTGCACTGGCCTTCTTCAGCGCCTTCGGCCTGAAAGCTAACGTTGACCTCAGCATCACCAACCCGAATGTCGTCATCGGCATGCTGATCGGTGCCATGTTGCCGTTCGTCTTTGGTGCCATGACCATGGAAGCTGTAGGCCGCGCTGCCTTCTCAATGATTGAAGAAGTGCGTCGTCAGTTCCGCGAGATTCCGGGCATCCTCGAGGGTACCGGCAAGCCGGACTACGCCTCTTGCGTGTCGATTTCGACCCAAGGTTCGCTGAAAGAGATGATCTTGCCAGGCTTGTTGGCAATCATTGCTCCGATCGTCGTCGGCTTGACCTCGGTGGAAATGCTGGGCGGACTGCTCGCTGGCTCGCTGGCTGCAGGCGTAATGATGGCGATCTTCATGGCCAACGCTGGTGGTGCATGGGACAACGCGAAGAAGTACATCGAGAAAGGCCACCACGGCGGAAAAGGCTCCGACCCGCACAAAGCTGCGGTCGTGGGTGACACCGTCGGTGACCCCTTCAAGGACACTTCTGGTCCTTCCCTGAACATCCTCATCAAGCTGATGTCGGTCGTTAGCCTCTTGCTGCTACCGTTCTTCACTGCTTAATAGAACTTTGGCTGAATCCTCCGACAAAACGGAGTCCGTCTCGTCTCGTGAGCTGGCTGAAAAGCTAGCTCTCGAGGCGGTCGCATTGAAGGCGGAAGATGTGGTGGTGCTTGAAGTCACCGAGCTTCTGTACCTGACGGATTACTTCGTCATCGCTACCACGCAGAGTTCGCGCCAGACCCGTGCGCTGGCCGAATCGCTCAACCAGGTCACCAAGGACTTTGAAGGCCACAAAGGCCGCTTGGAAGGCAGCGCCACCTCAAACTGGCTGCTGATGGACTGCGGCGACGTCGTTGTCCACCTGCTCACCGCCGAAGCGCGTGAGTTTTATGGCCTCGACGACCTGTGGGCCGACGCCCCGTGCCTGGAAGTCTCGGACGTTCCAGAGCAGGCTTAATCGACTGCGCTGCTTGAAGCGCCCTGAGCTGCTCAGTTGGCGCGTCGCAGCGGATCCTGCTGGCTGTAGGAAGGGTCGTGGCTGATTACCCAACTACGGCCATCGTCGAGCACAAGCTCCTTCTCGGGGAAGCGCAGCGCGGCCAATGCCGTGTGAAGGCTGTAAGCCCTCCCCTGAGCGCGTTCGACGTTTCGGTGCCCTGCTGAGTAGTCTATGCAGTAAGCGTTCTGGAGCGGCCCCAGAGGCGCCTCAGCGGGCAAACCCGCAAACAGGTATGGACCAGCCTTGACTGCGCGCTCCACTGGGTTCAGCGAGCGCCAATAATGGCCAAAGACTACGGCTGGGGTGGACCTGTATTCCTCCCACCAGGGCACCCGCTCGACGTTGCGCATGCGGCCACCTGCCCAGAAGGGAACTGAAGTCCGCCTCTCGATGCCGCTAGTGGCAACCGAAATCGGGTTC
Source organism: uncultured Planctomycetales bacterium (assembly GCA_964565175.1). Taxonomy (GTDB): domain Bacteria; phylum Planctomycetota; class UBA1135; order UBA1135; family UBA1135; genus JACNIZ01. Next base: position 18,108 of record CAZMDZ010000004.1, on the reverse strand, counting down.
TGATTCTGGCGCCGAAGATCCCCATGGATGCCCCGTGCCTCAATGTGCTCCCGCTCTAAGGCATCATCGACTCGGCCCCGCCATTCCCTAAAGGCGACGTCGGCTGGACCTTGGATCATGCGCAATTTGGCGACCAATGAGTCATCCCAACAAGCGTGGACCGCGCGCACATCTGGTCGGCACAAAACCGCAGGCAGATTGCGCAAGAACTCCAGGATCCACTCCCGATCCTGCTCGGTAGCCAAAATCTGTGGAAGCAACCCATCCTCACGAAGCTCCTGAGTTTCCCCATGGAACCATTCATTGCCCTCACGCCGTTTTCCAAGCAACAAGTTCAACTCATGGTTGCCAAGCACGCAATAGGCTTGACCAGCATCCATCATTTCTTTGACTAGCCGCACAACGCTGACGCTATCCGGTCCACGATCCACCAAATCACCCAAAAAAACCACCTTGCGATTCTCTGGATGACTGCCATCCGCGCGATATCCCAGCATGGCAAGCAAGCACTCCAAAGAGCCGAACTCACCGTGGATATCACCAATGAAATCCAACGGGCCGTCGCAGAGGGGATGAACCAAGTTGTGCATGCCTAGATATCGGCCAATTCTAGATCTTGAATAAACCCACGCATCCAGAACATTCCATCTTTTCCCGGATTGATTCCTTGAGGTGTTTCTTTGTTATCCACCCATCCAATACAAAAAAAACGAGAGTGCCGAAGCACTCTCGTTCAATCAGTTCTAGTTAAGAACTAGAAAGGCATGGAGACAACAGTCCACAGGGCATCGTCGTCAGTCAAGCCATCGTCGCTGGAGGTGTGGGCGTAACCGAACCACAGGTCTACAGCGTCTACCAAGGTGGTACCGAACTGGATGTCCCATTCAGTCAAGTCAGCGGAGCCAACTTCCACACCGTAGTAAGAAATCATGCCGTTCCAGTTTTCGCCAGGAGCGAAACCGAGGTGAGCACTCAGGGTCTCGGTGTCTGGAGTCCAGATACCGCCGCGACCCAAGGCGTCACGCAGGCCGGCTACGCCGTGGTAGACCGGAGCCAAAGGCATGAAGTCGTCGTCAGCGCCGGTGATCTGCAGCAACAGGCTGCCATCTTCCACGCCAGGTACCGACTCGAGAGCATCGAGGCCGATCGTGGTGTTCAGCACGTATGCAGAACCGCCACCAATGCCAGCATCGTTTTCGTCGAGCTTGGCCCACTCTGCACCCCAGCCGAAACCACCCAAAGTACCGGAGAACTCAGCGCCCAGGTAGAAACCATCTTCCAGGGTGATGCCGTTGTCGCGAGCGGAGATCAAGTAAGGCGAGATGTGGGTGTCGCCCATGGTTTCACCACCTTCGAAGACGTAATCGAAAGTGAAACCGAAGTAGTCCTCGGACGGGTACAAACCGCCGCCTGCGGCTGCATCATCCTGACTGTTCAGGAAGAACGCCTGGAAGTTCAAGCCACCAGCTTCGTGGGAGTACCACAAGCCAGTTTGCTTGGAGGGCGACTGATCCCAGTCGTCCGAACCCAGAATACGGCCGGAGCCAACGGTGAAGTACTTACGACCCAGGGTCGTAGTGCCACCATCGCCGAACATGTCATGGGCCCAGTAGTAAGCCTGGTCAATGCGGGTGTCGTGGCCTGGAGCCAAACCGGTAACGTTGTTGATACCGGACGTAGAGCCAGTACCGGTATCCGCTACCTGAGTGCCCCAATGCTCGAAGCCGAGGAGACTCACGACTGCGCCAGCGTTCTCGTTGACGTTGAACTCAAAGTTCAAGCGAGCACGAGTATCTACATCCTTGGAGGTGCCTCCGGAGATGTAGAGGTTACGCAAGCGGGCGTCGCCGCTAATGTCGTAAGAAGAGCTACCTGCCGGAGCAGTGAGGCCGTCGTTAAGATCGGCCAGAGCGCGCTCGAGGGATTGCTCGCCCTGTTGGGCGACACCCTGAGCACTCAGGGATGCAGCAGCAATAGCCGCCAATGTGATCATTTGAACCTTCATCACTTCCTCCTAGAAGCCTGGACAGGCTGAGTGGTTTCCCCTTACGGGGAGTGAATTCTCTGATTGCAAGGAATCGACGAAGGTCGAGTCCAACCCGGGGAAAGGGTGCAAGCAGCGAATTTTCAAGTCAACTCTCAAGCCCACTAGGGGCCGTTTAGAAAGTTGGCGAAACATTTTGCCGTGACGGCCTAGGGATGCAAGCCCTTTCTGCAAGAACCTGAACAACCTGTCCAAGTCCTTCCCGTAACCATCGACCGTGGATAGGGCTGTTTTCCTATTTCTCCTTAATCTGAGGCCAATTTACCTAAAGGCTCCTAATTCCCTTCCACAAGGGACTTTACGTAGCATGGCTGCGGACTCGGAATTGATTGCACTCAAGCTCCACGCCAAGGCGTTCAACCTAACCTCTTCCCCTGAAGCAACTTAGGGCAAATCGCCTGTTTTTTTCTCCAAATTCTTATAAAAACTCGGATTCGGTGGGAACGCGACTAGGATGCCTACCACATGTAGGGTCTAGCCGCGAACGCAAACCGACCAGCTCCACTACCATAATTAGGGCCTCGGAAAATTCGCGGCGGCGTCAAAAATTCTTCGATCATGCGCGTGCTTTTGGATGGAAGGCGACTTACTAGGCACCATATTCGTGGTGGCGCAGATGCATCTTGGCGTCAATTATTGCCCGCACTCTTGGATCAAAGCGACGATCCGGGCAATTTTTCCATCCTTTCCGCCAGTGCTTATCCATGGCGAACAGGCATGCTGCCGAGCTTGGCGGCCACCGGTGCTGGCGTGCATCACCATTGGGCATCTTCCTCGCTACTTGCCACCCTTGGCCGGTTAGGGCTACGCACTGAGTGGCTAGGGCCAGGCCAGGTCGACGTCCTTCACCTCAGCCACCCCCGCTGGTTCTTGCGCACTAGTGCGCGCGTCGTCGTCAGCGTGCAAAGCCTGCTCCATCACAACCACCCGCAATTGTTTCATGCCAAGCAGGTCGCGCGACTGGAACAAGGCTTCCGCAGCATCGCCAATCGGGTCTGTTTGTGGATCTGCTCGAGTGAGGGCACGCGGGAAGATTTGGTGCGGCTGTATCGAGTCCCTCGGGGCCGGACCACGGTGATTTTTCCAGGCACCGCTAAAGACTTCACGACTGCGCGCGGCAATCGCCACCTCATTGATCGGACTCGTTCCAAGCACGGACTCGAAAAACGCCCTTATCTGGTTTTTCTCGGCGCATTGGAGCCGCGCAAAAACCTCAAGAACCTAGTCGACGGCTATGAAATCGCCCTCACCCAAGGGTTGACGTCCGATTTAGCGTTGGTCGGGCCTCATGGATGGAAGTCGGAGTCCATCATCGCAGCTTGTCGAGCACGCCCTAGGCTCCAAGGACGTCTGCACTTCCCAGGCTTCCTTCCCCAGGAAGAAATGGCCCATGTCGTTGCTGGCGCCGAAGCCATGGTTCATCCGGCCTATCACGAGGGCACGGGCATCACCGTATTAGAAGCGATGGCGGCTGGCACCCCGGTCCTGTGCTCGAACCGCGGCGCCTTACCCGAGGCAACCGGTGGCAATGCTTTACTCTTTCAGCCCAACGACCCGGCTTCTATCGCCCGCACCATGTTGCAGATCCAAGAGGATCAGGAACAAAGGGCGCGCTTACAAGACCAAGGACTTGCCCACGCCTTGAAGTTCACTTGGGAAGAAGCCGCGCGTCAAACCTTGCAGGCTTACCAACTAGCGATGTCGCTGCCCGCCTAAAAGGCGTCACCCGATCGCCACTTGAACTGATTCCGCTTAGGCGAAGTCTTCGGCGGTCAGCATGCCGCCTTTGGCAAAAGCAGCCGCCCGTGTGAGTTCGTTCTGCAGCTGTCGAATATTGCCTGGCCATTCTGCGCTTTGCAGCGCCTCAATCGCACCGTCATCCAACTTGGCGGTGGGCAATCCATCCTCCTTATTCTTGGAGAGCAGGAAACGCGCCAGATGAGGAATGTCGGTTTTTCGCTCACGCAAAGCTGGCAGCGACAAAGTCAACACGGCCAATCGGTAGTACAAGTCCTCCCGGAATTCGCCAACTTTGATCCGATCCGCCAAATCTCGATTGGTTGCAGCTACAACCCGAACGTCGACGTGGCTGACCTTGTTGCCGCCTACAGGTCGCACTTCGCCTTCTTGCAGAAAGCGCAGCAACTTGGCCTGCATCTCCACAGGCATCTCGCCAATTTCATCTAGGAACAAGGTGCCGTGGTTCGCGGCTTCGGCGTAGCCCTTTCGATCTTTGTGGGCACCCGTGAAGGAACCTTTGACGTGACCAAAAATCTCGCTTTCCAGCAACGAGGCTGGGATCGCGGCGCAGTTGACCGCAACAAATGGCCCTTTGCGGCGTGGGCCAAACTTATGCAGTGCACCGGCGATTAATTCCTTGCCGGTACCGGTTTCGCCAGTGACCAAAATCGGCACGTCGGTGTGCATGACCCGCGCAATTAACTCGAACACCGCTGACATCTCGGGAGATTCGCCGATCATGTCGAATTTGCCGGGGAAGCCGTCGGCTGGGGCGGTTTCACCCTCCGCTTGGGCGTCTGCCCAACCTCGAATCAGGGTGGCCAACTCAGTGCGCTCGGCGGCGGGCAGGCCGTCGGCTTGGTCGAGTAGATTTAATATCTCGTCTTGAAGGTTCATTCCGCGGGGGCTTGGTTCAGCATCTTGGCGCCGCGAACGATGTAATTCACACCCGACAGCACGGTCAATCCAACCATCGCTACAAATAGTGTGGCAAACAGGTGAGGTTGCCGGGTGAATGCCAAAAAGTCCATGTGCATCACGCGCGGGATGCCGCCCATGATGCCCAACGGGATGGCGATGTACACCACTTGGATGATCAACTTCAGCTTGCCGTAGCGGTCGGCGCCGAAGGACATGCCGCGACTTTCGACCAAACCGCGTAGAGCGGTGACCAGGAACTCGCGGGCGAGCATCAACACCACGGCCCACACAGGCATGACGGCTAGTAAATCACCTTCTAGAGCGTAATGCGGGGTGGCAGCAAGGTAGGTCAATGAGCCCAATGTCAGGACTTTGTCGACCACTGGATCCGCGACCCGGCCGAAGGCGGTGACCCAGTCGTATTTTCGTGCCAGGTAGCCGTCGAGGAAGTCGGAGATCGAGGCAAGCAGGAAAAGCCAGAACGCCCAAAATGCGTCGCTCGACTGCTCGTCGCCGGTTGAGCCGTGCATCAGCACCTCGCCCATGAACCAAAACGCCGCCATCGCCAGAACCAAACGGCTCATGGTGACAATATTCGGGATTTGTTTGCTATCCATTGGGGAGTGGTCGTGGTTCCAAACTGTGGCAGGCGGGAGGATTAAACCGGCTCGGCTTCCAAATCGTAACCGTCCGCAGCGGTAATGCGAGCCTGCAACATCGAGCCAGTGCTAAGACTGTGCTCTGGGTCGTGGATTTGAATGATCGAGTCCACCTCGGGGGCGTCGGCGTGAGAACGACCGATAGCCCATTCCCCATCGCTCTCGTCAATCAAAACCTCGCAAGTTTGGCCGACACGTTGTAGCTGCAACTCGGCGTGAACTTGACTTTGCAATTGCATGACCAAGGCTTGGCGCTGCAGTGCTTCTTCGTGACTGCAACGATCTTGATCGTCACCGGCTGGGGTTCCAGTTTCCGGCGAGTAAGCAAAAGCGCCGACGCGATCGAGGCGGAATTCGTCGAGGAAATCCATCAACTCGGTGAATTCGGCCTCGCCTTCGCCGGGATGGCCCACCAATACGGTTGAGCGCAAGGTGATGCCCGGAACCTCGTCGCGGAGGCGGTTGAGGATACGTCGCACCGAATCGCTGGAGCCGCCGCGCCGCATCCGTTTGAGCACCGGCGTGGAAATGTGCTGCATCGGAATGTCTAGATACGGCACAACGTTGTCGTGGGCATTCATGACCTCGGTCAAGCGCCACGGGAATGAATTGGGGTAGGCGTACATCAGCCGCAGCCAGCGCAAGCCGTCGACTTGGGCCATAGCTTCGACCAACTCCGGAAGCCGAGCCGCCCCAGCACCGCCGTCCATGCCATAGCCGGTGGTGTCTTCGGCGACCATGACGACTTCGCGCACACCCTGAGCCACCAACTGCTCCACCTCGGAAACGACGGTGGCCACCGGCTTGCTCGACTGGCGGCCGCGGATTGCCGGGATGATGCAGAAAGCACAGTTGTGGTCGCAACCGTGGGACGGCCGCAAGTAGGCGTAACTGCGCGGCGTTTGCAGCAGGCGCAGCATCTCACCCTGGCCTTGCGGGGCGCGGCCACCAGAGTCGACTCGCACTTTGCGACCGCGAAGCACATCTTCGACGATGCGCGCAATGTTGGAGTAGTCGCTCAACCCGAGGAAGGCGTCTACGTCGGCGAAGCGGGCTTGGATTTCGGGCAGAAACTTCTGTGGCAAGCAACCAGCCACAACCACAGCGATTAGTGAACCCTGCTTTTTGAGATCAAGCAGCTCGTCGATCGCGGATTCGGATTCGTCCCGTGCGTCGCCGATGAAGGAGCAGGTGTTCAACACCGCAACATCAGCCGCGCCGACGTCACCAGTTAAAGTGAACCCCTCTGACCCCAATCGCCCCAGAATGTTCTCGGAGTCGATTAGGTTGCGCGCGCACCCCAGGTGCACCAGGGCGACATGAATGTCTTTGGTAGTCATGGCAACGGCTGGCGTGAGCGAGTACGACTAGTTCGAGTCTTGCTGCGCTTCCCATTCCTCGAGCGTCAGCTGCACTTCGCGCGCCTTCGATCCAACGAAGGGACCCAACACGCCTTGTTCCGTCATGATATCGATGAGACGGCTAGCGCGGGTGTAACCGACGGAAAGTGCGCGCTGCAGCAGCGAAGCGGAGCCACGACCGGATTGCAGAATGATGCGCACGGCGTCGTCGTAGAGCGGGTCGTCGACCTCGCTACCACCGCCAGCTGGGCCTTTCATTTGCACCAGATCCTCGAGGAATTCCGGCTTGCCGTTTTCGCGCAGGTGATCGCAAATCTTGCGCACCTCCTCTTCGGAGACAAACGCACCCTGGCCACGCGTCATGCCGCTGGCTCCCGGCGGGCGGTACAAGAAGTCACCATTTCCAAGCAGTGCTTCTGCGCCGCCTTCGTCCAAAATCACTCGGCTATCCACCAACGAAGTCACGCGGAAGGCCATCCGCACCGGCAGGTTCATCTTGATCAAACCGGTGACCACGTCGGTGGATGGACGCTGCGTTGCAACCAGCAAGTGAATGCCAGCGGCCCGTGCTTTGGCAGCCAGGCGTGAGATCGCAATTTCGACCTCTTTTTTCGACACCATCATCAAGTCGGCCAGCTCATCGATGACCAACACGAAGTAAGGAATGGTGTCGGGGAACTCGTCTGGGTCGTAAGCCTCGCCGACGCGCTTCTTCAATTCAGCGGGCTTCAGCGCGTTGTAATCGTTGATATTCCGTACCCCAGCCAGCTTGAATTGATGGAGTCGGTCCTCCATCGCCCGCACTGCCCACTCCAAAGTGAACGGCGCGCGCTTCATATCCGTGACCACCGGGCACAGCAGGTGTGGAATGTCTTGGTAAAGCTGCAATTCCACCTGCTTGGGATCGATCAACACCATCCGCACCTGCTCGGGCGTGCGCCGCAGCAGCATGGTCAGCAAAATCGAGTTCAAACACACCGACTTACCGGAACCAGTGGTACCAGCAATCAGCATGTGTGGCATCTTGGCCAAATCTTCGACCGCCTGTTTGCCTAGCGTGTCACGCCCCAGCACCATCGGCAGGCGATTCTTCTCCCATGACAGATCGGCGCCGTCATAGACGTCTTTCAAACGAACCGGATCGCGCTTCAAGTTCGGCACCTCAATGCCGACGGTCGTCCGGCCTGGCAACGGATAAACAATGCGCACGCCGTGACTGCCTAAAGCCACTCCGAGGTCGTCGCGCTGGCTGTTGAGCTTCTTCACCGAAACGCCCGCAGCGAGCTTGACCTCGAACAAGGTCAGGGTCGGACCGCGCTCGGCACCGACGACCCGGCCATCTAGCCCAAAGGCGTCGAATACGTCTTGCAAACGGCTGCCCAACGAATCGATTTCGGCCTGAGCTTTGCTGCGATCGACGACTTCACCGCGCTCCAAAACCGCTGGATCTGGCAGGGAGTCCAAGCGTGGCTTCTTGCGCCTAGGCTTAGAAGGCTCCTTCTCGAAATCTAAGGCGTGGTGCTGTTCCTTCGGGGCTTCCGAAATCCCCGGCAACGATACCGACCCGGTCCCTGATTCCAAATCTGCCAACCGCTCCGACGAAACTCCAGCCGAGGCCGCCGACGCCGCGCTGACCTTAGGTTTTTCAGCCCGAACGGCAGTTTGAGTAGCTGCTGCTGTGGCGGCGGCCTGTTCTTGCTGAACCCGAAGGGCATCTTCTTCGGCCGCCGCCCTAGCGGCAGCAGCTTCCTTCTTCGCCTGCCTTTTCGACTGCTTCACAGGCAAGGGTTCAGGCAAACCTTCTTGCTCGAGCAAACTCTGCCCTTGCATGGTTGCCGGGATCGTATCCAGGCGCTCTTGACGGGCTTGAGGTTGCGTCGCTTGAGCATCGGCCTCCGCTTGCTGCTGCGCCGCCTGGGCTTGCGCTCGGGCTTGCTTCTCTTCTTCTCCAGGTGGATGGAAAGGCGACAGCAAACGAGTGAACTTATGCCAAAAGCCCTTCACCCCATTGGATGCTTTTTCGTGGTTGAGCTTAGTCTGCTCACGCAACGACGGCCGCTCCGCCTGCAGCGGCAAATTGGGCTGACGCAAACTTTCGCGTCCTTTGCGCGCCAAGTCGCGAATCAGGGGCACAAAAGCCCATTCGGTTGCGAACAAAGAAGATAAGCCACCGAGTAAAACCAACAGCGTGACCACGCCAAACTGCCCTAGCGCACCACGAATGTTGGGGTAAAAACGATTGCCAAACCAACCGCCGGGACCATTCACCAACAAAGCCGTTCCCACTGGATCACCGCTTAAGCCACGCGCGCTCAAGGAAACGGTGATCGCCAAAACTAAAACACCGACCAGCTTTAAGATCGCACTGCTGCCCTCGGAACTGCGAAGCAAACGAGCAAAGCCCCAGAAAATCCCGAACGCCGGAATCAAGTAAGCGCCATAACCGAAAAAGCGCAGCAGGCCGTCGGCAAGACTATGGCCGATTCGACCGGACCAGTTCGAGCCTGGATCGCCAGCGGCATAACTCATCAAAGCCACCAAAGCAAAGATGGATACCGCAACCAGCATCAAGCCCAACGGCTGACGTCCGCGTTGGCCGTGCAAGGCCTCCCAGGTGCGGCGCGCCATCCAGGTGAACACCGAGCCAATGCCGATGACAAGCGCACCCAGCCAACCCATGATGATGCGCCCGCCCTCACCCAGAAAACTGAGGTGATTGGCGTTGCCGGCTTTGCGCGTGCTCTTTTTAGATGCCCGCTTCTTCGCCGTTTTTTTCGCTTTGGTCTTCTTCTTCGCTGCCACGTTGCGCTGCTGCTCCTGCCATCATCCTAAGCCGGAGGCCGGTTCTGATCCAGAACCATCAGGCTCTTGCCCGGCTCAATTCAGGGCGACGCGAACCAGGTCGACGGCCAATTCCGACTTCGGCAGCGGGCCGATTGGGTGGCGGCTGCCGTCGGCTTTTAGCACGATGACCTGAGATTCGACTGCCCCTTGTGCCTCCGGTCCATTCAGCACCACTACATCTAACGATTTACGTTCCATTTTGCCGACAGCGTGCTCCTCGCCGCGCTCGCTTTCCAGGGCAAAACCGATCACTTTTCGCGCCCCTTTTTCTGCCGCAAGGGTGGCAACAATATCTGGATTTGGGAGCAAATTCAGCACCGCGCCCTCGCCCTCCTGGCGTTTCATTTTCTGCTCGGCGACGGCGGCGGGGCGGTAATCGGCGACGGCGGCGACGGCGAACATGGCGTCGCACTGGGGCCAATGGGCTTGGCAGGCTTCTAGCATTTGCAGGGCACTTTCGACTTGGAGCACCTCAGCGCCTTCGGGGGGCGGCAGGTGCACCGGGCCACTGACCAGAACGACGCTGTGACCGGCGGCGAGTAAGGCCTGGGCGATGGCGTACCCCATCTGGCCGGAGGAGCGATTGGATAAATACCGCACCGGGTCGATGAGCTCACGGGTGGGGCCAGCTGTGACGAGGACGCGCACCGGAGAATGCTATCACGAGGTAGAATACGGCATGCTCAGCTTGATTCTCCCCCTACTATTTCCCCTGTTGCCGGTCGATGTCGAACATTTCGACGCTCCTGTCCCGACCCCCGCGACCACCCTCACCCTCGCCGCCGTCGACGAACCGGAACTGTGGTTTGCCCTGCCATCTTCCGGCAACACACTGACTCCAGTGCTGCTGTTCGGCCTGAATTTCGCAGATGAAGGCTACTCGCCGCGCTTTGACCTGACCCCTTCGATCCCGATTTTCCAATTCGGCATCGACCTGCCGCTCATTGGCAAGCCGTCGTTCATGCTCACCACCGCCCCGCCGTCCCTGTTTGGCGGCGACGTCGACCTGTTCCTGAAAAAGGGCTTGTTCGGTCGGGAAAGCAACCGCTTGACCTTCACTTACCTGTAAGTTCCCCCCACCGCGGCCGCAGCCTCTGCTATTCCTGTCGACTAGCTAGCTGGCCGGTGAGGACTTGATCTAAAGCCTTGCGGAGTTATCTCATAGATAGCTCCGCAAGGCTTTGCTCATGAAAGATATGCACCGTGAACCGGGCGCCGAAATCGCTGAGTTGCATCAGCATTTGGCGCTGTTTTTGGGCCCGAAAGCCGAACACCGCGGAGTCTTTGAGAATGCAATCCTGACCATCCTGCGCGATTATGTGCACTGGCGGTCCAACTACTTCCCGGGCGACCCGATTTTGGTGAAGTCGGCGGTCAAACGCGAGTTGCAGCCGGGCACCGACCACATGGCGGATTGTGTACACGACATGATCGCGCAGCTGCGGCGCAACTTCCCGTTTTATAGCCCGCGCTATTTGGGCCACATGCTGTCCGACGTATCGATGCCGTCGATGCTCGGCTACTTCGCTGGAATGTTGTACAACCCAAACAACGTCACCACCGAAGCGGCGCCGGTGACGGTGGAATGGGAATTGGAAGCGTGCAATTCCTTAATGCGCATGTTTGGATACACACCGCCCGCTGCACTGCGGCCGGATGAAGGCGAAGCGGAGTACTTGGAGCGTTTGCGTCGCGGCGGAGTCTTTGGCTGGTCGCACACCACCTTCGATGGAACGTCGGCCAATATGGAAGCTCTATGGATTGCACGCGGCGTCAAGTACGCGCCCTTAGCCATCGCCGCCGCCGCCCGTCAGCGCTCGGTGGACCTGGAAGTGCGCTTGCCTAATGGATCAAAGGTTTCGTTGCAAGAAGCTACCCGCGAGCAGTTGGTCGCCTTGCGTCCGGCCGAGACTTTGCGCTTGATGGATGCATACTTGGATGCGGCGACCTTAAAAACCGGTTCGCGCGCCAAGGCTTGGCAGATCTACCACGATTCGCCGCAGAACATTTTGGTGCGTGGTTGCGCCGAAGAATATTCGCAACAAGCTCCAGTGATTTTTGCAACCGGTGCCGCCCACTACTCGATCAAAAAAGCAGCCGACGTCTTGGGCATGGGCACCGCCAATATGGTTGCGGTGGTGACGGACTCAATGTTCCGCATGGACGCGGCTGACTTAAAGCGGAAAATTGTTGCCGCAATTGAACAAGGGAAAACGCCGCTGGCGGTGGTCGGTGTTTGTGGTACGACTGAAGAAGGAGCCGTGGACCCAGTGCATCGAATTTTGAAGGTGCGCGAGGAGATTGAGGCGGAACGTGGCGTCAGTTTTTGGCTGCACGGCGACGCCGCTTGGGGTGGTTATGTGCGCACCTTGTTCGCGCCGACGGAGCGAGACTTTGCCGATATCGAATTTGAGGTCTTCGCCAAAACCAATGGCTTTGAATATCCGAATGAATCTCAATTGGCGCTATGGAGCCGTCAGTTTTTGAATTGGGCACGCGACAATTTCCCCGATCGCGGCATGCGCAAGCGCATTCGCCAAATCACGCGTGACTATGGTGCCGGACGTTATGCCGAGGCACTTGAAAAATTCAGGATTCTGCGTGAAGAGTTGGATCTCGACATCGACAACGATGCAATGGCCGATCGAATTCGTGAATTCCAACTGCAACGCATTCGCGACAAGGTCAAAGATCAAACACGCATCCGCAAGCCTGACGGTACCTACTTACCGGTGCGCTACCGCTGGGAAGATGAATCGGTGCACCGCGCGTTCATGGCTTTGCCCAAGGTAGATTCGATCACTTGCGACCCGCACAAAATGGGATATGCCGCTTATCCGTGCGGGGTAGTGGCTTTCCGCGACGACCGCGTGCGTAAGGTGACGCGGCATGAAACTCCGTACATCACTTCGCTGGAGAACAGCGATATGGATCGTTTCCCGCCTCGTTATCCCAAATGGAATGAAGAACGCGGCCGCAATGTCCCTTATGTCGAAGCCTTTGCGCCGTTCATTTTGGAAGGTTCACGACCTGGTGCGGTGGCGTCGTCGCTGTGGTTGGCAACAAAAGTTTTGCCGCCAGACTTCGACGGCCATGGACGCATTATTCGCGCGACGTTGCTGGCGGCTCGGGAGTTGCATGAACGCTTAAGCGCACTGACCGCGTTGAAAAAAGGTGAGGATTTCCAAGTGGTCATGCTGACCGGCAAGGCGCCGGATACAAACGTCGTCACCTTTGTCATCAAGCCGATGGGCGATGCAACTTTGGAGCAGATGAATGCGCTGACCGAAGCGGTCTATGGTGACTTCTTGATTGACGCCGAACGCGGTGATCGAAAGTTTTCTTACAACCAAGACTTCTTCATGTCGCATACCACCATGAATGCGCCGGGCTACCCCTTGGAAACGGTGACGGATTTGCTCAAGGAGCGCTGCGCTTTAGCGGGTGACGTCGGCATGGATTATGCCCAGCACGGGCTGTTCGTTTTGCGCGCAACGGTAATGAACCCTTACCTGCTCGCCACGCGCGATCTTTCGACACAGAACGTACTCGAAGACTTTACTGCGAGGTTGATTGCGTCGGCGCGATTGCATTGCGCAACTTAAAGCGCACGTGCAAGCCAAAGATGGCGCCGAGGATGAGCGCTGGCATCCATCCAAAGAGGACCATGATTCGAAACACGGTCCACGCTGCAAGCGCGACTCCAGCTAGCATTCCATTGGGATAAACGCCGCCTTCCACCAGGCGAGTGACGACTGTGCTGCTCACTCCACTTACCAGTAGTGCTGCATAGGCAACCGCAGTACCTAAAAGAATGGGAGTGATTGAATTTTGTGCTTTTTGAAAGCGCGGCGCTAACCACCAGCCCATCGCCCAGGCGGAGACTACGCTGAGGATTACTCCAATCAAACTGGCTAGGTTCATATGGGTAAACATGGTCCCCATGCGCACCAACACCACGGCAGCCGCCGCCATTCCGGCCAAGCAGTAGCCAGCAGCCAAGTAGCCGACGAATTTCCGAGGGGATCGTTCCACGCGTTTGATTTTTTATTCAGTAGGGAAGAGTTGCGCGTGAATTCGATGACCACATGTCCAACCAAGCAACACTGCGGGCAGAGCCGCCCAAGGCATCACCAGGGAAACCAGCAGTTTGAAATTTTGCCAAAACCCCTGCAAGAAAGACTGATCCTCAACCAGGCGACTTTCACCCGCAATGGAAAAGAAGGCCGCACCAGCCGCCAGACCAATCAAGATAACCGAGAATGCACTGAGCACCCCCAAAAGCGAGGAAACTCTAAAGCTCTTTGCCGCGACATAACCACTGGAGCAAATGACCCCAACCCACCAAGCGGAAATCAATGCGGTGGCCAATCCGACCCACATGCTAGGCAACTTCATGAAGGCAAGAATGAAGCCAAATGAAATCGTTATCGTCAGTGGAATGGCGACCAAAATCCCATAAATGCAAAAGTTGGTCGTCAGACTGCCAGCGATACGTGCAGGACTTAGGCTTTGATCCATTGTTCTGGGCTTAGCCTAGCAAACCAGGGCGGTTGGCGGTCGGCCTATCGCCAATTCCGGGATCCTAGCCTAGGATGGGAGCTTGCCCCTCCCCAATCGCATTTCCCGCATTGCATTTTCCATCGGTCTCGTTGCCTTTTCCCTCGCAGGTGGAGCGGCCGCCCAAAGCCCCGATCCAGGCATCCTGCGTATCCTGTACAGCGAGCATGCTGGAATGGCCCAAAATGAGGTTCCGGGTTTGCCGGGAGCGGTGATCAGCTCGATCACGAAAGTGCGCGTTTCCCCAGCTGGCGTTGTGGGTGCACAGGTATTGATCCATCATGGTGGGTAGTATTTGGATGGCTTGATCGTCGGCAATCGCGTGGTGCTCAAAGATGGCGACCCACTGCCATGGGAACCGACGGAAATGCTTTCCCTGATTCGCGACTTTGACGTTAATGATGCTGGCAAGATCTTGATTTCGTTGGAATCCACCGGACCCGCCGCAACCAGCAGCTATCTCGTCCGTGAAGAAGCTTTCGATGATTGGACCGTGTTGGCCCTAGAAGGCAATCCCCTCCCCAACACACCGGGCAAAGTATTCGGTACGCAATATGGGGCGGCTTTAGATTCAACGGATCGCGCAGGATTGATGTCGGATGGCATCAGTGGTGGTGTCAGCAGCGACGAAGCTTTGGTTTTTGATAGCCAGGTTTTGGCGCTCAGCGGCGTCGACGCGCCGAATGGTCAATTGAGTGGAGGCAATGAACTCTACAGCTACTTTGACGGCTACTGGCCTTTGCAGGTGGACGGCGACGGATCCGAATGGATGTCGCAAGCCTTCTTGCAGGGTTCTGGCAATGAAGTTCTCGTCGTCAATGGGGACGTCGTCATTCAGGCTGGCTATGCCATCCCTGGCGCAAGTACATCCTTGCCGGTGTCCGTCAACGGCATCAATTTCTCGACCTTTGACCGCGCTGGCAATTGGTATGCGCATGGCCGGTTCAATCCCAGCTCTCATTCGTGGGCGGTGCAAAACGGAACTGACATTGCGCGCACTGGGCTTCCCATTCATTCCGGCAGCAGCATTACCTGGAGAAGCAATACTCAATTTTCTGTGGTCGCGGGCAATGGTACGGACTACGCAGTAGCCGGGGACGCCAGCGATTTCTACAGCTACCTGGTTCGCAATAACAGCGAGATTATGTGCACCCTGCAAGACCCAATCGACGTTGACGGCAACGGCCAGTTTGATGACGACCATGTTCTGCAGGGCTTTCAAGAAGGGTTCATGACCGACAACGGCAGTGTCATCATGCTCGCCAGAACACGCTCCTTGTTTACAGGCAGAACTTATGAATCAATCGTCATGTACGACGCGAACCCCGCGCCGCAGTTAACGGTAAGCAATCTGGTTGCTGGCGGTGCAGCGACTTTGGGAGTTGCTCGAGTCGGCGACGGCAACATCGTTCATGCCGGTTTCTCCATCACTGGACCAGGGCCGTCGACGTTGAATCAAACGCCGTGGGGACCCATCACTCTTTCGCTGAGTAAACCTTTAAACCTTCTTCCAACCATGACTGGCGACGCAACCGGCACGGCCACCCAGCAGGTCAACATTCCTGCCGTCGCCATCGGCCTATCGGTATGGATTCAAGCCCTGGAAGATGAAGGCGGTGGCGCCTGCCAACTCAGCAACGGCTTCGCCGGAGTGGTGCAATGAACCGTCCGTTGCTGAGTTGAGCGCCGAAGGCCAGGCTACTGCGAATCTCCAGTAGCTTTGTCCCAACCCTCGACCCCGTCGACGACCGGCAAGGTCAAAGTGGTTGCATCCAAATCGACTGACAATTGTGTGCCCGGCTTGGGTAGCAGGGTGAAATCGCGGTCGCTGGAGAAGATCATCAAGCCGATGCGTTGACCGGCGGGAATGATCTGGTCATCAGGTTCGAGGTTGAAGCTGAGGTCGACAAACTGACCCTTTTTCAACGGCTTGCTCTCGCGCATCGACTCTGCGTTTTGCGGGTCGGCCCAGCCGCGGGTGATGATGTTGTCGTTGATGTGCCCACCGGTTTCCCATGGCAACGCAACCACCCACACGGAGAGGTTCGCCGCCTTTTTGTTTGCCGCAACGCTTAGGCTAATTTTGCCGGTACCCGACAAGTGCAACGGTGCCTTCAATTCGTCGGAAACGTAAAGCAGGCGGTGCTTGGACTTTTCAGCCCGCGCCATTTTGGTGCCGGATTGCTCGACGTTATCGACTAGCTTTTCGATCCCCTGCTTCTTGGTGGCCGCAAAAGTCGCCAACTCGCCCTGCGAGGAACCGCCTTTTCTTAAGTGCAAGGTCACCGGCTGAGCCCCAGGGTTGGGGTAATCCGCATATGCGGTGGCGTCGGTGTGGCGAGCGCCTTCACGAACGATCCAAGAGCGTGGCATTTCGTCAACGCCGTTATCGACGCCGTACAGATAATGACTAAACCACTTGTTCATCAACTGCGGTGACGGCGGTCCACCATGGCCGCCCTGATGAAAATAAGCCATTGCCGGCTTGCCCAGTTCCTTGAGCCGCAGATAAACCGCAACACTGTGGTTCGGCATCACGTTCCAATCGTTGAAGCCATGCGAGATCAGCACCGCTGCTTGGACCTTATCCAACCGCGCACGATAGTTGCGACCATGCCAGAAATCGTTGTAGTCACCGGTGACGCGATCCTGGTTTTCATTCATCAATTCATCGCGCACAGTCTTGTTGCACGACTTGCGAAAATCAGGGTCGCCGCTGTTGACGAAGTCGTACAGCACGTCAATATCCTCGCCCATATAACCGCCCGGGTGGCGGACCAGCCCGTTGGCGCGGTAGTAGTGGTAGTACGAAGTATTCGGCGCGTCGGGAATAATTGCTTCCAGTCCTTCCACCCCAGTCGTGGCGGCGGCCAACGGCAGCGTGCCGTTATAAGAGGTACCGGTCATGCCAACCTTGCCGGTGGTCCAATAGGCCTCGACCGTCTCGTCGCCATCCGGCGTGGTGTATCCACGAGCGCGACCATTCAGCCAATCGATCACCGCCTTCGGTGCGAGTTCTTCATTTTCGCCGCCGATGGTCACGCAACCCTGCGAACGACCGGTTCCGGGTGATGCAGAATGGACCACCGCAAATCCGCGCGGAACCCAAGTGCGGATCAGCGACCGTGACATCGGCGATCGCTTGTTGCCATAACGAATATCCGTAGCTTCTCCGCGCTTCGGCGGTTTGCCGCCAACCGCGTGCTTGGCATCCCAAAAGAAGGAATTGCCGGATGCAACGCCGCAGTAATACGGGCTAGTTTCGTAAATCACCGCCACCTGCAGCCCATCGCTATCGGTCTGCCCCGGCCGAGTGACGTCGACGTGCATGCGATCGAGCTTGCCGTCGCCGTCGGAATCGAATTCAGTTTCGACCCATAAATCGTGCTGCACCCAGGTTTTGGGGTCTTTAAAGCCATCTACCACTTGAGCCATGCCGTCCTTGAAAACGGGGCCGACTTCGACGGGTTTCTGGGCTGGCATGCTGGCGGCGAGCGACAGCAGGGCGAGAGTAGATGAGATCAAAATGCGAGCGTGGGTCATGTTGGCGTTGGGGGTAAAGGCCGTTTTAACTGCGCGTGGATCAGTTGCCTGATACTTCTTTGACTGAAGCGTGGAATTCGCCAGCAGAATCTATCAAACGCCAGCCGCCGCTCGGTAGCTGGACTAGAGCGACGCCGTCATAGAAGTCGCTGGCAAAGAGAAATTTGCCTGAAATCACCGGGGTGCCGGTGGGGTCGAGGTAGTGCATATGCTCGGCGGTGGTGACGACTGTAGCGCGGTCCTCTACGTGGCTGGTGGCGGTCCGGTATTGCGGTTTCACCACCACGTCGCCAGCGAGGTTGATGTACCCACACAAGCCACCGATTTGGATCGGCGCTAGACCCGAGGCGAAATTGCCTGCCCACTCATATTGAGCGGCGATGACCTCCTGGCCACTGCGACCAATAAATCCCTACTTTTCATCGCGAATGATTAA
>CAZMDZ010000003.1:0-29914 GCA_964565175.1 uncultured Planctomycetales bacterium | reverse complement strand
ACCGCCAACGCACCGAAGTCTTCCTCAATGACGGCAGCGGCAACTTCCCCAACAACCCATCGTGGCAATCTTCGGACATCGACTACCACGGACATTTGGCGGTAGGGGATATTGATCAAGATGGCTGGACCGACGTCGCCGTTTCGGTGTTCCTGGGGTCCGGCGGCTTTGGCGACAAAGGGCACGTCAAAGTCTATTTCAATCAAGGCGGCACCCTGGAAGCTTCCCCCTCGTGGCAATCGAGCGACAGTTTTTACAGCTTTGGCTGCGCTTTGGGTGACGCGGACAACGATGGCGATTTGGATTTGGCGGTGGCCGTTGGTGAGCCGTATTACGGCGACCCGCGCAAGAATCGGATTTATTACAACAACGGAGGCATGTTAGAGAGCACTCCCAGCTGGAAAGCCGACGCCACCGACCATGCTATGGACGTCAGCTTTGGCGACGTGGATGGCGATGGCGACCTGGACTTGGCCTTTGTCACCGCTGGCATCAACAACACCGTTTACTACCAAGTCACCGGCGTGATGCAGACTTCGATCGGCTGGAGCAGCACTGATAACAGCAATCCGAATGGCAACAACTGCACCTTCGCCGACATCGACTCGGATGGCGATTTGGATTTCTGCGTCTCCGACAACAGCCAGCTCAGCGGCGGTCAAGGTCTGTTCAAGATCTACCGCAATCACGGCAGCGGTTTGGCGACCACTCCTTATTGGACCGAGTATCAAGGCTACGTTTCGGCCGTTGCCTTCGCCGACCTGCACCTGGACGGCTACCCCGAACTGGCCGGCGGCTCTTGGTGGGGCGGCACCGACATTTTCGCCAACCAGGGGGGCAGCTTCAGCAACAATCCGAATTGGCACTCGAACAAAAACTCGGTGGTGGAAGCCATCTTTTTCGGCGATGTGGATGAAAACGGCTTGGTACGCGATCAGGAAAGTCAGCCGGTCAACGGCACCACCCAACTGTTCTACCTAGGCCACTCCCCCATCCAAGAAATCCACAGCATCACCGCCGACGGCTCGCTGTTGAGTTCCGCTGATTATTGCGCTGACCTACCCGGTGGTTGGATTTCGTTGGTCGCCCCGCCCAACGCCTCGCTGACAGTGGATTACACCTGGACCGAGTCGCCGGACATGGGCGTGACCAATTGGGATCAATCGATCGGCAACTTGTTGTTCATCCGCGATCCGCTCGTGGAAGTCAACGCCACGCCGCCATCGTCCAATACTTTTTCGCCTGGCGATACGGTGAGCTTTAGCGGCAACTGGGAGACCACCACCAGCCGCAATGAAAAATTCCACGTCGCGATGGCCGCGTTCCCGCCGGTCGGACCGATGAAGTTATTCGACTACCACTCGGAAACCATTCTTCCGTTCGGCAGCAAAACTATTCCCTATTCCGTCACCATTCCGCCGGGCCTACCTGGTGGTTACTTTGGCGTGACCACGATTGCAGTGGCCGCAGTTCGAGATGGCGTGGTGATGGAAAAAGACGAGTTCAACATCACCATTCAATAACGATCTGGCAATGCGACAAACGCCGGGCGGCTTAAGGCTGCCCGGCGTTTGTCAGGATGGATTTATATTCGCCTCCACTTTTCGAAAGCCTGGCCCCCTTGTTTGTACTTGGATTCAAACCCTGTCCATTGGTCAGGGCGAAAGATTTTCAAGGCCAACCAATAGATCACAACGCCAACTAGGGCAACGCTTATCCATGCCAGCGCCATGTTCTCGGGCAACCAGGCGC
This sequence comes from uncultured Planctomycetales bacterium, assembly GCA_964565175.1. GTDB lineage: Bacteria > Planctomycetota > UBA1135 > UBA1135 > UBA1135 > JACNIZ01. The sequence continues at coordinate 28,162 of CAZMDZ010000003.1, read as the reverse complement.
GCAAAGATTGAATGGGGGCCATCGCCAACCGCTTCGCGTAGGCATCTTGTTGAACGGTTCCGTACAAGAGCATCGGCCCGACTAACTCCCATAAGAATATCCCAATGGCCAAGGCTGCCCACGTCAACCTCTGAAAGATTTGCTTTCGATGCGACCAATGTTCAAAGCGGATCGTGAATGCGAACAGCAAAGCGACTCCCCACCAGAGCACCCATTGAAGAATTTTGGCTGGCATCAGATAGAGCGTTTGCTGGTGCCAAAAGTCGGTTTGGGTTTGGTAATGATCTACTTCCCCGGCAGCGAATTTAGCTTGCCATTTTTCAAAGTCTCGTGCGCGGAAGTACTGCTTCTTGCTTTCAAAGTTACAAAATTCCGCCCGCAACCATTCTAGGCTCGGAGCAGACCCATAGTAATCCTGCAACGCCCGATGCAACTGTTCGCTGATTCGCAAGAGATCGCGCCTTTCCAACAACTTATACTCGCCAGCGAAGTAAGGGTTGTACAAAGCAGGGCCGCCTTTCCACAGCAAGGGATAGCCGTCGTGGCTGCGTTCACCAGGATCACTGGAAATACGCAGCAGTTGTGGCGGAACCGTCACTTGAAAGACTGTCCCCTCGCCTTCGACCGCCTTGCCTGCAGTGAACTGAATCGGCGCTTCAAATCGTGTGGGGAAAAAGTCAATCTGATGATAGTTCATGCCTTCTTTGATCAAAGCGCCGGTAAGCATGGCTGCCAACATCGGCAAAGCAATGATGGGAAAAAGGCGGCGCTTAGGAACAGGGAGGTGCTGAATCTTCAAGCAGGTAATGGAAAGGCCCATTGCGGCGAACAGGACAAACATGGCCTCCATGCTTAACGGGTGGAAAATCCCCTCGTAGTCCCACGAGTACCCGCCAAGAATCGGGCCAATCATGGCGGCAAGAACGAGCACAATTCCACCCGTTGCCCAAAAGTGAGACGAGAACCAGCGACGAAGAATTTGACGCCCATGCAAAAGCTCATCCACTTTTTCATCGGCAAATTCGGAGCCGCCGTCGCTGCAGGCAAGCACAGGTTGAGCGGGAGTTTGATTCCACAGGTATCCAAGGAGCCCAATCCCAACCACGCTGGCAATGGCATAAGTCATTGGGTAGGGAAAGAGAAAGGCCAAGGCTAATGGGGTCAGCCCGGACAGTACTGCCAGAAAAGGTTTGAACGCCGATTGCTTGACGTGGAAATGAAAGTAAGTGAACAAGGCAAAGCCAGCGACATAACCCGAAAGGACTTTCCACACGATCATTGGAGTTTGATCGAAGGTGTCGGTGACCAAAGCGCTGACCAGGAAAAAGGCCGAGGCTAGCAACATTGGAATGATGGTCACCGCCATGTCTGCCTTGATCTTGCTTCGGTAGATAAACTGTTCGCTTACCGGCAAGTGGCGCAAAAAGTTAGCCCAACCATTGCCTTTGCCCATATGAGCTTTGGTCACTGCCCAAATGCTGACTGGTGCGATCAACAAAAAGAGCGCTTCATAAGCACTGGTGTCGTAATTGCTCCACCCGCCCCTGGCAGTAGCAGCAGCTTGGTTAATCTTGCGGAAAACGGTCAGCGCAAAAACCTGACTCAAGCAAACAAACGTAACCAACGCGTAGCCAAAAATGAGAGTTCCGCGGGGGAAGATCAATTTCCGAACGACGCGTTTCATCGGCGGGCCCCTCCAACAAAATCGATGAACAGATCTTCCAGAGAAACGCCTTGAGAGATTGCAACTCCACAACCAAAGGTTTCATCTAATTGCGTCTGCAATTCGGTGACGGAAAGTTCAAACAAGGCTGACGTCGCCCGCTCCTGCTCTTGACTCCGGACGAAGCCTGGAATTCGATTGAGCGATTCCATTTGGATTTGCTTAGCCCCACCGGTGGCGGCGCCGTTGGTCAACTTCGGAACCGATGCGCGCGAGAAATCCTCGACTAAAGAACCCGTCGGTCGGTTCAGTGAGATCTTTTGCTCATGCAACAATGCCACTCGCGACGCCAGTCGTTCGACGTCGGTCATTTGATGAGAACTAAAAACGATGGTGCTTCCTTCGTTGGCGGCATGCTCGATGGCGGTACTCAAAAAGTCTCGGCGCATCGCCGGATCCAAACCCCCAGCAGGTTCGTCGAGAATCAAGACCTCTGGTCGAGCGGCGACTGCCAAAACCAACGCCAAGCTGCGGGCTTCCCCCTTGGACATGTCATTCACTTTGCGCCGAAGCGGAAAGTCGAAACGATCCACCAAAGCTTGGGCCAACTTGAAATCCCAGTTTGGGAACAAGTCGTCGTAGATGGCAAACAGTTCCAACGCCACCAAGGAGCCCGGCAAGATTTGATCTTCGGCCACATAACCTATGCGACGCTTGACCTCAACGGGGTTGCGTGCTGGGTTTAGGCCGAAGATTTCAACCTGCCCGGATTGCGGGCGCAAAATCCCCATGATCAAGCGCAACAGCGTGGTCTTTCCTGCGCCGTTGCGTCCGATCAATCCAACCACCTCGCCCTCATCCACATGGAAGTCGAGGCCGGACAAGATCTTTCCGGATTTGAAGTAGGAGCGTTCGATTTGACTGAGTTGGATGATGCTCATGACTGGATTTCCTTTCGATAATCGCGCTCGGTATCCAGCAGCATTTGCTGGATCTGTTCGAGGTCGACCTGGTGTTGCCAAGCAAGTTCAAGGACGCGGCGCAGAGCTTGGCGAATTTCGTCGCTGGCGGCGTCTGGGGTGAGCTGCGGCGGTGCGCAGGCAAAGGTGCCGCGGCCGCGTTCCATCCGCAAAAAACCCGACGCCTCCAGCTCGTCATAGGCGCGCTTCACTGTAAGTGGTGCAATGACAAGCTCTTGGGCAAGTTCTCGCTGAGATGGAAGTCGTTCCCCCGGCGTGACTCGACCGGTGATGACCGCCGCTTCCACCTGCTTCACCAGCTGGCGGTAAATCGGAATGTCGTCTCCGGGTTGGATGTGGATGTGTAAGGGCATATTGCCTTAGTGTTCCACTTGACTATAACACTATAGCGGGCATTGGGCGGCGGCACTTGCGACTTTTCCCGGTAAAGCTTGCATTGCCCCCCTTCTGTTGCATATACATCGTTCATGGAAGAAGTCGTCACAACCACCCCAACTGACTCTCCCGCAACCACTTCCGAATCTGCAGCAAGCCCACAACCTGCGCTTGCCGCCGAGCAAACTCCGGCGGCCAATCCAGCTCAAAAAGCTGCCCTCAACACTTTGGCAGGGGAAACTGCCACCCGCATCGGCAACGATTGCTTGGGTTTTCGGCTGCGCTTGCTCGACCGAGTCGCCGCTCGGATTTACAACCAAGAGCTGCAGCCACTTGGAATCCGTCACACTCAATTGATTCTGTTGGTGGCAATGCAGAAGCTTGGCAGCTCGACGCCGGTGCGTTTAGGAAAGTGGCTGTCGATTGAAAAGTCGACGCTCTCCCGCAACCTAGGCTTGCTGAAAAAATCTGGCTACGCCCAAGCCGCTGATCCCGAGAACTCCAAGTCCACCGCGCTAATGATCACGGACCGCGGAGTGGAACTGCTGGCTCAAGCACTTCCCCTTTGGGAACAAGCCCAACGCAAGGTTGTGGATTTGTTCGGCGCCGATTCTGAGATTCAAATCCGCAAGATCGTGCGCCATTACTGGCAGCAGGGTTGAGCGGGGTTCCTTCCACTCCAGATTCCAAGCAACCCCGCTAGGATCCATTTGCCCAAGCGATCCACAAAGCCAGGGCAAGCGATGCGCTCCAGAACACCAGTGCGGCGTGGCTGCGGCGCACCGAACGCCGGTGTTCCCACCATGTTCGCGGGCGGACTTTTTGAATGACGAAAACTGCCACCGCCGCCAGGTTGATGCAGACGACGTTTGCCCAGAGCAATAAGCCTGCAGCTCCGGCCAATGCGGTGTGGCCATTGACCAACAACATTCCGCAGGTAGCCAGCGGCGGCAATAAAGCTACGGCAACCATAACCCCTACCAACTGCGCTGAGACACCGGAAGTGAATGCCATCGCACCGGCGGCGCCTGAGGCCAAACCAAGTAACAAATCGCTAGGAAGCAATTCGGCGCGGGCGGCGATTTCAGATTGACTGGGATCGATGGTTAAGATCAAACCCAAACCTAATGAAAACACAAATGCCAACAACACACCGCCGAGGTTGGCTTGCAGCGAACGCTTAATCAGTTGTTGGTCGCCCAAAGTCGTGGCTAATGCCAGCGCCATATTCGGGCCAAGCAACGGTGCAATCACCATTGCCCCAATTACCACCGCACCACTATTGCGCGCCAATCCAACGCAAGCAACGATGGTCGATAGCGCCACCGTAATCATGAACACCCTCGACGGACGGGAGGCGTCGGCTAGGGCGGAGCGCAGTTCTTCGCGGGCGACGCGGCGCGCTTTGACGGCGGCGTCTGGATCTTCTTTGGCTTGAGGCAGGGCGGCGGCAACGGGAAGAATGACGGCATGGAAGCCGTCGAGGCCGGAGCATTGCGATTGGATTTGATCGAGGATTTCTTCGACTTGGTCGGCCGGTAGCAAGACGCGATGGAAAGTGGATTGATCCTCTGGATTGACTCCAGTCCAAATCAGTCGACCCTTGGCGAACACCTCTTGCAGCTGCTCGGCGTGGCCAGCTGGTAAGGCGATTTCAAGGAAACGTTCAGCCATGATCAGTTGCGCGCGTTACTCCGAAGCGCCATCTTCAACGCTTTCCAATCCTGCGGCGTCGATGTTGGCAAAGATTGAAATCCAGTAGGCCATGACCACGGCGCCTAATTCAATCTCGCGAGGATTGACAAACTCCAACGTGTCGTTAGCGCTGTGATGGACGTCGAAATATCTTTCATCATTGACGCGCAGGCTGGACATGTAACACCCACTTGGCGCAAGCGGTCCGATGTCTGCACCACCGCCGCCACGAAACAAGCGTTCGGCGCCGACTTGGCCGAGCGGTGCGCCCAGATCCTTCAACCGATCCACCACATCTGCCGGACGACTCAAACCAATTCCGCGCGGGCCAAATGCACCGCTATCGGTTTCCATTGCCAGGAAATGCTTCTCTGTTTCGGCGTGCGCTTCTGCATAACCATTTCCACCGGCCAAACCATTTTCCTCATTGGCAAACAAGACAATGCGAACGGTGCGGCGTGGCTTAATTCCTGCACGCAGCAACAAAGCCGCGCACTCCAACGATTGGGCGCATCCTGCACCGTCGTCATGAGCGCCTACGCCAGTTCCCCATGCATCGAGGTGACCGCCAACGACAATGATTTCGTCTTTGAGATCGGTGCCCGGAATTTCGCCGACCACATTCCACTGTTCAATATCCGGCAGGGTTTCACATTCCAAATTCAAAGTTGCCTCAACCCGCCCTTTCTTCAACTCGGCCGACAACCGTTCAGACGAAAGAACACCGATCGCCGCAGCTGGAATCTTCTCGACCCCGTCTTCATATCCCATCGCGCCGGTATGCGGCAAATCATCCTTCGCCGTACTCATGCTCCGCACAATCACACCGACGGCTCCGTACTTGGCAGCTTCCTTTGCACCGCGGATGCGTTGTCCAACTGCTTCACCATAAGCCCGGCCGGTGGTGCGTGCGGTTGCCCGCATCGGCTTGCTCAAAAACACAATCTTGCCGCGTACTTTTTCGCCAGCTTCCGCCAGCGCCTCCAAACCATAACACTCAACCACTTCGGCCGAAATTCCAGCTGGCCCGGTTGCAATCGATCCGCCCAGTGCCGTCACGGGAACTTCGTCTTCGCTGCCATCGGCAAAACGAAACGATAGCTGTTCGACGTCGCCCCGCACCCAACGCGGCACCATCACCGCCTCACGACGCACGTTTTGCAGACCGATGCGCATCATCGCGTCAAAACCCCAATCCACTGCTTTCTCAAATCCAGGTGAGCCAGCCAAGCGCTTCGGTGCTTGAGTGCACAGCTCGACCAGCAATTCCCAGGCTTGGCGGTCCTCTAATCCCAGGTCGATCAACTGGGTGGCTCGCGCGCGCAAGGTTTCTTGATCCGGGATGGACCAATTGCCGTCAGGATCAGCGGCGGCTGTAGGCAACTCAATGGCCACTGGGTCCGTGGACTTGGAACAGGCTGCCACCGCAAGCAGGGCGAGCGTCGGTAGGAGATGGTGGATGGCTGGGCGCACTCTCTGATTCTAGAACGCCTGCCCAGCCGTCAAGCCTTCGTCAGGTCACGCCCACCAGGGTGACGCGAAGCGGTTAGCTCTGACGCAAGCTTTGGGCATCGATTTGCCGCTGCTCAGCTTGGTCGTAGCGTTTCTTCAACACCGGTACCAGCGGCAAGCAAACCCCGGCTGCCACGGCGCCCAGCAAGCCAAATGGCGAGTAAACAAAGGACGGCTGCCCCATGACATAAGCGGTGCCAGCGAAGAGCAAACTGATCAAGCCCAAAACACCGATCGTCAAAAAGGACCCGATCACCAAGCCGCGCGCTTGGCCGCGAGGCGCAAGCAGGCCAGCCATCGCCCCCATGATGCCGCCAAAGGTGCCGATGCCAGCGCCACCAAAGGAGCCGATGTAGATGCCAGCTTTTTCGGAGATCCAAGGAGCTGTTTCCTGGAAGATGGGGATGATGTCGATCATGGTGATTCCTCAATCTGTGGTGGTCAAAAACGCCGGAATTATTCCGCCGACGTTTCGCCCTCTTGGGTCAAAATCTTGCGGTGCAGCTTCAGCAGCGCGTGGCCGGCGGCGGGAACCAGCTGACCGGATTCAACCAAATCAGCCAGTTTGTTCGCCATCGGGTCCGGTGGCCGCTCTTCCTGCAGGTCTTGCACCCGTGCAATCAACCGGTCCAGCCGGCTGCGAATGGTTGGATACGAAACCCCGTATTGCGAGGCAAGCTGTTTCAACGACCCCGAAGCCAGTACCAACCGCAGCAGCAAATCCAACTCGGCATCGCTGAGTTGCTCAAAAATCTGCTTGGCCGGGTGCTTGCTCATGGTCGCTCACCCCACTTTACGACCTAAATATTGTTTAGGTTACCCTTAATTTTATTAAGTTCTCAGATCCGGGGTCATTTCGGCCGCTTCCGCCTGCCGCGCAGCTCCCGATAGGCCGCATTGATCTGCTTCATGCGCACCGTCGCCGCCTGGACCATGGCCTCGCCCAAGTGAGCGTGGCGATCGGGATGGTTTTCCAAAGCCATTTCGCGGTAGCGCTTACGAATCGAAGCTTGATTGCTGTCTGGCTCCAAACCCAGCACATCCCAGGCAGTTGGCTCGGCACGGCGCGGAGCTGAGGTCGACCCGTCGGTGGAACTTTGGTGGCCAAAACTGCCCACTCCGCGCAACGCTTTGAAGAGCAAGTCTTCGGAAAAACCGCAACGTTGGCCAATCCAAATCAGAGCAATGCGCTCCGCCTCGGTCACACCGCCGACGCGCTCAGCCACGCTCAATAACAGGTGGCAAACCAGTCCGTGGTCCACCCGCCGCAAGCGTTTGCGCAACACCGACGCCGCCCAATCCACTTCGTCTTGCTCCGGAGCTTTCGGTGGGTCGTTCGGCAATTCCAGCGCGGCATAAACATCGGGCTCGGGCTGGTACAGGGCGCGCAATCCACTGTGCACCGACGCCCATTCTGTCTGATCCAGGGTGCCGTCGGCGTGACCGACCGAGCGCAGCACGACGCATAAGGACTTGGCAATCTCAATCCGTTGGTCCTGGCTCAAGCTCGGACCGGATTGGCCATCCATGAACTCCCGGTAGCTGATGTTTTCACGGGCCAGCGCCGCACGCAGCCAGCGCGTCGGGCTGATCCACTTCAAGCACAAGCCTAGCGACAAGTTTTTGAAGAAGGCGAAGAGCGCAATCAACGGGTGGCGAACCAAATTCCACGGTCGCCAGCTCATCCAAGCCTGCTGCAACAACTTGCGCTTCAAGCAGGATTGGCAGCCCAAATAGACCACCGGGATCGGATCCGGATCCCACTCCCAAACCTCGACCGCGTCTTGCAGCGGTGCGGCGCGGCAATGATCGCAGCGGACGCCCTTGGAGGTTGGAAATGCCATTCGTTGTCCATGTTATTCCCTCGACCGTGTATGGAAAGCCCTATCCCACCACCCCCCGCCGAAGCCAGAATGACTTTCTACAAGGACTGCTAAGCTGCCCCCGTGGAGTACACGCCCTACGTCGTTCTCGGATTTCTGCTCGCCATGACTGCACTTGGCGCTTGGCACTCACGCCGCATCAAGTCAGCCGACGACTTCGCGCTGGCCGGACGTGGTCTGTCGGGTTGGGTGCTGTGCGGCACTTTGGTTGCGACCTGGATCGGCACCGGCTCGATCTTCAGCAACGCCGAATTCACTTACGAAAACGGCTTAATTGGTATGTTTCTGCCGATTTCAGGCGCCGTCGGCATGTTACTGCTGGCTTGGGTGGCGCCGCGGGTGCGCGACATGCCAGCGGCATCGGTACCGCAAATCCTCGGCTTGCGCTTCGGCAAAGGCGCGCAAAAACTCGGCGCGATCGCCCTGCTCGGGGCCTATCTGATCATCGTCTCCTATCAATACCGCGCCGGTGCCGCAGTCGCCGAACGCTTGTTCCCAGACATGGACCTCAGCTTCGGCGACCCCGAAAGCGGTCATTCCTGGTGGCCAGTGCTGTTCGCGCTATTCGTCATTCTTTACACCGCGCTCGCCGGTCTAGTTTCCGTCGCCATTACCGACGTCGTCAACGGCTTGGTCATGACCATCGGTATTTTGTTCGGCCTGGGTTTGCTGTTCATCGACTGGGATGCGGCCACCCAATCGCTGCCCGCTTCCCACTTGAAAATTGCGGGCACCCTGACCGGCATCGGTTGGATCAATATTTTGCTGCCCAGTTTTCTGCTGATCCTCGGCGACGCCAACCTCATGCAGCGGTTTCTTGCCGCCAAGTCTCCGGCCACAGCCAAACGCGCAGCGATTGGCGCCTTCGTCGGCCTGGCCATTTTGGAATGCGCCATCATCGGCCTCGCGCTTATGGGCAAGATGATGCTGCCCGAAGCTCCGGCCAATCCCGCGCACGTGATTATCGACACCGCTTTCCAGCTAATGCCCGCTGTGATTGGCACGCTGCTGGCGTCGGCGGTTGTGGCGATCATCATTTCCACCGCCGACAGCTTCCTGCTGGCTTGCTCCACCACTGCTGCCACTGACCTCGGCGGCGGAATGACTACTCCGCGCAAGCAGCGAATCTTGGTAATCGCGCTCGGATTGTTCGCCTTAGTTTTGGCATTTGCCAGCCAGAAGTTCTTCAGTGTTGCCCTTTACGCCTACACTCTTTACGGCGTAACCATAACCCCGGCAATGATTTGCGCGCTATTGCTGCCCAAAATTAAACCCCGCGCGGTGGTCTGCGGCATGGCGGCCGGATTGGGCTTCGCCTTAGTTTGGAAGGGCTTGATCGACTTGCCGCCAGCTGATCAGCCAATTTTGCCCGAAGCACTGCTCGAAATCGACGCTGTATTGCCAGCCCTGATGATCAACGTGCTCACCATCATCGGCATCCAAAAATTCGCCCCAGGACCGCCGAAACCCGCTGAAAATCCGGCTTAAATCGAATATTTGGATAACATCAGCGGCCGGGTTGCGAATGCTAATCGCCCCCCACCATTAACCACGTCACAAAATGAAAGTCAAAACCCTACTGGCCGTGATGGTCACGGGTCTGGCGCTTGGAATGCCCGCCGTGGCCCAAGACGTCGACCCCCTCCAGGCCAAACTAGATAAAAAGCTCGCCGAGCCTTGGGTCGCCAAGGGCGGTTGGGTGCTGGACCTCGAAGAGGCCAAAGCACGGGCAGCCAAGGAGAATAAGCTGATCTTCGCGTACTTCACGCGATCCTATTCGCCATGACCGCCTTGCATTTCTTTGGAGAACGGTTCGTTCTCCTCCGATGAGTTTGCCAAGTGGACCGAAGGCGTAGTTCCTTTCCTGCACGTCACCACCCGCATTGAAGGTCGCGCTAACGACGACCTGCTGGGCGTTTACGGCGGCCGTGGTTTCCCAACATTGAAGTTTTTGAACGCCGAAGGCAAAGCCCTCGGTGAGCCGCAAGGTCGCGACATCGCCTCCTTCGATGCGGTCATCACCAAGATCAAAAACCTCGACGAACTGCGCGAGCGGATCAAGAAGGGTGAAAAGGGTCTTGATGCCAAGCTGTTGCTGGCCGAGCTGAAGATGGGTGCGGTCGATTTCGCCGACGCCAAGAAGCGCTTCGCTTCGATCAAGAAGATCAAGCCTGAAGTGAAGGCCGAGATCGAAACCGCGATCATTGGCTTGGAGTTCAACGAAATCATGAGCTCGATGACCGAGGAAAACTACAAGGAGCTCGGCGCCAAGGTTGCCGAGATGGCTCGCACGGGTCGCATTCCTGGTGGTTACGACAAGGACATGTTCTGGCAAGTAGTTGCTGGCTGGGCCGATGAAAACGGCGACTTGCCGCTGCTCAAGAAAGGCTACAAGTACTTGAACGAGAAGTACGGCAGCAACGAGCGCGCCAAGCAGTTCCTCGACAACATGAAGACCCGCATCGCGGAACTGGAAAAAGGCGACGACCCCGACGCCTAATTCCAACTTCTTTCCAGAAGTTCTTTGCGACCGGCATTAAGTTGCCGGTCGCATTTTTTGTGCCCGGCTAAAATGTCGCGTCTCTGATTCCTGTCCTTAGAGAAATCGCCGGCTCCATCGGCGGAATGAAACGACTGCGCAAGATTTGGAAGTGGACTTGGCGGACCTCACTGGTCCTGGTGGTACTGCTGTACCTGCTGCGCAACATGGTGGTGGCTCCGTTTGCGGTCAGCAAAGCGCAGCCAGTGATTGCCGAAGCACTAGGAATGGAGCTGGAGATCCAAGGCTTTGGCGGCTCGTGGTTGGGTGGATTGACCTTGGAAGAGGTGCAGTCCATAGGCGAAGGCACGCGAACGCCGTTGAAATCGGTGACGCTGAAAGGACTGGAGGTCGATTATTCGCTGTGGGGTCTCCTGCGAGGCGATGAGGACTGGCTGAAGAGCGTGACGGTTGCGGAGTTGGCGGTGGGTTTGGATTTGGACCAAACCGCGCCAGCCACCGAAGAGGAAGAGCCGAGCGAACCATCGGCTTTGCCGGCTTACTTGCCGCCAGTAACGGTGCATAAGTTGGCCCTGGAGCTGTGGCAGGGCGATGTGCATTTGCAAGTGCCCAGAGCCACACTGGCGAGTGAGTTGCGGTTGGCAGAATTCGAGGCGGACGACGACGCGTCGAAAAAAACGGTAGCGGAAGACGTCACCGTGGTGCGGCTGGCGATGGATCAAACCCTGTTTACTCGCGGCGACCAGCAACAGCCCGCGTTCGATTTGGGTTTGTCCCTGCAATACAACAACGGCCAGTTGTCGATCGACCAGTTGTCGGTCAATGGAGTGGAGCGGGTTCGCACCGGTTGGACGGATTTGCGCCATGCCCACCTTGGCGAAGCCCAGTTTGATTTCGACTTGTCGGTGATGGATGGGCAGATCAAAACAAGCGGCACGCTGAAGGATCGTCAATTGGAGGCATCGGTACTGGCGAGCGGCTTGCAAGCGGAGACCTTAAACCCGTGGTTGGATTTGGGTTTGCGCGGCGAATTGCAGGTCGAAGGCAAGGCCGCCATTCCGCTCGACAATCTGCGTGCCGGTGTAGCCGAAGTCAAATTCGGTGCGCATCAGAACGGCTGGCAAAAATTGGAGCTGCAAGCCATCGATGGAACCGTGAAGCTGACCGACGGTTGGCTGAGCACCGATCGGTTTTCGGCAGTCGGCGTTGGCTTGGACCTACGCGCCGACGGCGTGCGCCTGCCGCTGTTTGAACCGCTGGAAAAGTGGAACGCCCAAGGCCATTTTTCCTTGGCAGTCGACGATTTACCCGCGTGGTTGCACCGCAGTGGAGTAGAGCTACCCGCCGAAGTGGATTTGCTGCATGGCTTGAAGTTGGATGGCACATTGACCTCCCACACCGATGGCTTGCAAGTTGCCTTGACTCAATTTGAGTTGGGCACCGAACTAGGCAATCTCATCGCCGACGCCGACGTCGACTTGGCTTTAAGGGGCATGGAGTTCTCTGGCCTGAGCAAGTCGAAGGAACTCAGCTTGAACGCTTCTTTCGACAACTTGAACCTGCAGGATCTGATGCAACGGCTCAAGCCAGAGGATGCGGTCAATCCACTAGTTGCCGGTGCCAGTGATTTGAAACTGCGATTGATCGGTAGCCCGAGTAGTCCTCGATTGGATGTTTGGGTAGAACTGCGTGACGTGGTGCCCACGGAAGCCTTGCCGGAAATGGAGAATCAGCCGATTGACGGCGGGCTTCACTTTTCGCTTTCGGGTGATGTTTTCGAGTTCCGCGCAGGTCGCTTAGGCAATGAGCTATGGCAGTCTGGGTTTTACGGGCAGTGCGGAGTCCCCGTTGATTTGAATGAACTGATTGCCGGGAAGGCGATTGAACTTAACGGTGGCTTTGAGGTGTTGAGTTGGATTAAGGTCGACAATCCGGCATGGGCACGTGGCGAAATCAAAGCGCGCACTTTGGTGGAGGGCATGTTGGTAGAAAACAAAGCCAGTGAGATTTACCTCGAGGCCCACCTCGACACTCAAGCGCTCGCCCCACCTTTGGATTTGGCCCCGTTTGTTGGCGCGAATGAGGATTTAGGTCAGAAACTAGCAACGGTCGGTCTGGAAGGATTGAGCGTGGAATTGAAAGGCACCTGGACTCCGATTGAAATCCAGACCATTGGATTTACTGCGCTGGGCAAGGGTATTGATGCTGGCAGCGGAGTGCCGATGAATCTGGCGGTGGCAATGAAGTGGTCTGATCATTTGCTGCGCCTGACCGAAGGTCGCGTTGTTTCGGACGTCCTGAATTTGCAAACGGCTGCCGAACTGCCGCTGACCTTGGATCCAATGCTGGAAGATACGGCAAAGATGTTGCCTCCGGACCTCCCGCTCAAGCTCACTGCCGAGTTTGAAAAGTTTGATTTAGCCAAACTGCAAAAGCTGATGCAACCGTGGGCAGTGGCGCCTGAACTTAGCGGTAGCGTCGAAGAGTTGGCGTTGAATTTGGCGGGGACTTGGAGCAAGCCGCAGATCGATACCCGAGTGCGGGCGCAGCATGTACACCTGCCCGGACAAGACGGCACCTTGCTTCCCGATCCCGCCGACCTCGACTTCCACCTCACCTATGCCGACGGCGTGGCAACGATTGAGAGCATGCATGCCAACGCACCGCAAATCCAAGTCACGGGTGGTGGAACCTGGGTTGGAGATTTGAATTTCGCAGCGCTGACCGCTGGTGAATCCCTGCCACCCGGAGCTTTAGACCTCCATGGCCAATTGGATTCCCCCGACCTCACTTGGCTAGGCGCAACGGGTACAGTCCGGCGCGCTGAAGGAAAATTCAATGCAAGCTGGGAGCTACGGGGCGCCCCAACCGCGCCGGTGATTCATGCAGATTGGGAACTGCAAAACGGCGCGCTGCGCTTGAACTCGGCGTCAACCGGGGCGATGGAAAACTTAATTATGCGCGGCAGCTTCGACGATGGACTGCTGACGTTGGCGCACATGGAGGGCGACTTGGGAGCCGCACCGTTCACTGCCAATGGCATCGTTGATTTGCGCACCGAACCGAGGGAAGAGGTCGATCCAAAATTGGACATCGAGCTCAACGGCACAGACCTGCTGTTGTTCCGGCAGCAAGGGGTGAAGCTGCGTTCGGATGCGGACTTGAAAATCCATGGTCCGCTATCGGCGTTGAAGGTTGAGGGGGACATTGAACTCACGGATGGCCGCTACACCAAGCCAGTCGATTTCTTTTTGCCGCTGTTGAAAGAAGGGAGTCCGCCGTCGGCTGGGGTCGAAGGCATCAGTTTGTTTTCATTGGCGCCGCCGCTCGATGGAATGACCTTCGATGTTGCCGTGCACCCTGGCTCCGGTTTCCGAGTCAAAACGAATGTGGCCAATGGTTTGATTGAGCCGAAGCTGCGCTTAGTTGGAACTGGGGAAGTGCCCTATCTATTGGGCGAAGTTTACATCGATCAATTCCTTCTCAGTTTGCCCGCGAACAACATTCGCATTGAACGCGGCGCGGTGCGCTTCTTGGAAGAAAATCCTTTCATTCCCACCTTGGACATCCGCGCTGGCTACCGCCGCTTCGGTTACGACGTCACCATTTTGGTTCACGGCGACTTGTCAGCACCGGAGATTACGATGTCGTCGATCCCTCCGTTGCAAGCGGAAGAGTTGCTGCTGTTGACCACCACTGGGCAACCGCCTACCGAATCCGCCGACGCCGAAGCCGCGCTTGGCACTGTTGCCGTTTACTTGGCCAAGGATTGGATTCGCCGCTTCTTTGGCGACATGTCGACCGAAGCCGAAGAAAGCATGTTGGATCGTTTGGAGATTGAATTTGGCCGCGACGCCACTCAGCAAGGCGCTGAAACCATCGAAGGTCGGTTCTTGCTGCGTGAACAATACTTCCGTGACAACGACGCACTATTCTTGACCGGCGAGCGCGACGCTTACGGCGACTTCAACCTTGGCTTCCGCATTCGCTTCTTATTCCCATGACCTGGCGCGCAATGTTTTTCACTTTCGCCATTGCCGCATCGACGGCAGCGGCCACAGCGACGGCGGCGGCAGCTGCTACCGTTTCCAAACAAAGCGAACAGCAGAATGAGATCGATGGCCTGAAAATTCATTTCAGCGGCAATGAGAATTTCTCTGATGCTGATTTACGCAAAGCAGCGATTGATGAAGAATCGGATCTAGTCCAAAATGGCTATCGCAAAGCCGAAGTCGACGACATGGCTTTCCAAATGGAGGCTTATGTCATCAGCATGGGCTATCCCTATGCACGCGTGCGTTGGCAATATGAAATCAAGGAGCAAATCTTACACGCCACCTTCGACGTCAGCGAAGGACCGCGCACGGCATTGGCGGCGATCACCTTTCACGGCAATACCCGCTTCACGACCGAAGAACTGAAGCCATTTCTTTACCCTTCCACTCACACCAAAGGCCAGAGTAATCCGGCATTTGTTGAAGGCACAGTCATGGGCGCCGCCGGGTCAATTGCCGGACTCTACCGCGGCCTTGGACATAAAGACGTCAAGGTGGATGCGCCGGAAATTGAGCTCAATGACGAACGCACCTTGGCGAATGTAAACATTCAAATTCACGAAGGCGTTTGCTACATCATTCAATCCTTGCACTGGAGTGGCAATGACTCGATCGCCGAGGAAGCCATTGATTCCGCCACTGCGCGATTGCTCAACATCCCGTATCTACCGCGCCGTCGATTTGAATTCCGCAAAGCAATTGAGGGTTATTACGCCGACCACGGTTTTCCCGACGCAGCCGTAACCGTCAGCGAAAGCTTCGATGCTGAAACTGGTCGAGTTGAATTTGCTGCGGTCATCGAAGAGGGCTTACATTCTTTTTATTCGCAAATCGTGGTGGATGGCAATCGTCGCACCAGCAGCAACTTCATTCGCAATCGGCTGGCGTTGGAAAGCGGATTGGAAACCAATCATCGTTTAGAAGAAGAGTCCTTTCGCAATCTCTTCCGCACCGGCTTATTCAAAAGTGTCGAGATGGGCCTAGCCAGCGCCGATCCAGAACTCCCTGGGCAGCGCGAGTTGCACGTCAATGTAGAAGAGGGATTGAACCGCGAGTTCACGATTGAACCCGGCTACGGATCTTATGAACAGTTCCGCTTGCTGCTCGGCTGGAGGGACAAAAGCTTTTTAGGCAGCGGCCGTATTTTGCGAGTGGAAAACAACTTCAGCATCAAGAGCTTTGGCGCTCTGGTCGGCATCACCGATCCGTGGCTGCTGGAAAGTGACATTGAATTGGACGCACCCGTTTTCTATCGCCGCCGTCAGGAGCCTAGCTTCAACCGCGAAGAAACCGGTTTGGCCTTTCAATTCCGCTATGCCTTCAACCGCCGCACTTCACTGCTGTGGGGTTATCGCATAACCATGTCCGAGGTCAGCTCCGAGTCGGCTGCACTACCGCCGGACATTCTGATTGGCGACACCACCTTGGCCAGCGTGTTTATCGGTCCACGTTACGACTCGCGCAACGATTACTTCAACCCGACCCAGGGTGCCAAGCACGGCTTTCAGGTCGAGTACGGTGGTAGTGAACTGGGTAGCGACATCGAATTCGTCGGCGCCAAAGTGGAGCTTGCTCAATACTTCCCCATCGATGCCGACGCCGATCACATCGTTGCTCTCGGCGCGCGCAGTGCGGTGATTCAACCGGTCGGAGAAACCGATTCGATCCCGCTGCAACTGCGCTTGTTCAACGGAGGTGAAAATACCGCCCGTGGGTTTACCGAATCGCGGCTGGGCCCGATCGATGCCCTCGGCCAACCGATCGGCGGCGAAACCATGACCGTGCTCAACGCTGAGCTGCGTCAAAACTTGGCGTCATCGTTCTGGACTGCGTTGTTCGTCGACTATGGCAACGTTGGTCGCGAAGTCAGCAACTATGCCGACGACTTCCGCTTGTCCTACGGCGCTGGCTTGCGCTTGCTGTTACCGGTAGGCGCCTTGCGCCTGGACGTGGGCGTGAATCCATCGACACGCGCACGCGAAGATGATTACGTGATTCATTTTTCAGTCGGCATGGCCCTTTAGGGGGCGAATGTAACTTTTTGTTGCAGAGTTATCGGGCAGAGCCTAGGGTCGAAACATACCTGTCCCGGGCATGGTCCTCGACCAGTAAACCCGTCAAGATCGCCCCGTCCCCATGAGCATTTCCGGTGGCAACATCAATGACATGGATCGCCGCTATTGCTGCGGCGGCACCCTCGGCGGCCTCGTCGAAGACGCCAACGGCACGCAGTACATCTTGTCGAACAACCACGTCATGGCTCGCAGTAACCGGGCTTCGATTGGCGACCTCATTGTGCAGCCTGGCCTGCTCGACGTCGGCTGCTCGAACATTCCAGGCGACGCCGTCGGCGTCCTGGCCGACTACGAGCCAATTAGCTACAGCTCGAATAACTTGGTCGATGCTGCAATCGCTCAAGTCAACACCGGCATGGTGCAAACCGACGGTTACGTACACACCGTTGGCACGCCTAGTGGAAACACCAAAGCTGCTTCGGTTGGCATGACCGTGCAGAAGAGTGGTCGCACCACTGGTTACACCACCGGTACCGTGTCGACTCTCGACGCCACCGTCAATGTTGGCTACCCAACAAAGTGTGGCGGCCGCCAAACCAATACCGCTACTTTCATCAACACCTTCTTCGTCACTCCGGCAGCGTTTAGCGATAGCGGCGACTCCGGCTCGATGATTTGGGAAGCAGGCAGCAACCCGGACGCGGTTGGCTTGTTGTTCGCGGGTAGCAGCAGCTACACCATCGCCAACCCGATCGATCACGTGATGAACGCATTCAACGTGACCATGGTTGGCGGCTCTGGCCCACCACCGGACACTGGTTCGGTTTCTGGCGTGGTCAACGACGTCGATAGTGGCGCTGGCATCGGTGGCGCAACCATCTCGGTCAATCGACGATGAGCAACGGCGACTCGGCCCCGGCCTCGGTCACCACTGGCGCCAACACCGTTGTTGACTTCGATCTGTCTGCCACTCCAGGCGGCTCCGGCGTGAAAGCGGAGTGTGTGACTTACAACACCAATGGTGGCAAGAATGGTGACAAAAACCTGACCGTTACCGTGGACGTAGTCGATGACTTGGGCAACCCGATTTCCGGCGCTTCCGTCTCGATTAGCTTGAGCAAAGATGGTTCGTCTGCTGGCACAGGTACCGCCGACACCAACACAAGTGGTTCGGTCACCTTCCAACTGCGCAGCGCTGGCGATGGTTGTTACGAAACTGTGGTCGACAACATTGTTGCCACTGGCTTGAGCTACAACGCGACCTACCCAATGAACGGCTTTGCCAAGGGCACCGATTCCGCCCCAGACGCGGACTGCATCGGCTCTGGCGATGGCTGCGGTGGCGGCGCATTCAGTGGCGACTCCAATAACGGTCCAAACTTCGCTGGCTTGCAGCAAGTGATCCGCATCAAGCGCCGTCACGAAACTGTGATCATGTCCTACCCTGAAGTTCTCGCCGTTGGCGTCAGCCACGACAACGACCTGGGCGGTGTGATTCAAATCTTCATTAAGAACGATACGCCTCACGCCATCGACGCTCTGCCGTCCGATATCGAAGGCATTCCAGTTCAGTTCATCTGGACGGACGAGTTCACCACAACTTGGTAATCGTTAAAGCCCTGCCCTCCAAGGCAGGGCCGATGCCAACAAAACGCAGATTCCCGCGTACCATGTAAACCGGGGCGCAGCCGACGTGCTGCGCCCCGGTTTCCTCTTTTCGGGAATTCGATCCTTCGAACCGCACCTCGGTTCCATCGTTGTTCACCCGGGATCCATCATCAGAATGACGACCACCAACGACATCCGCCCTCGACCCAAGCAACGCGGTCACTTTTCCTTGTTCGGAGTGCTGGTTGGCGCGCTGCTCGCCACCCTCGCCATCGAAGCTGCTGCCGGTCCACTTGGCTTGTTCCATGGCCCGCTCCTCGACCCCGCTGCCGAAGCACGCGCTGTTGAGCAACCGCTGAAACTGACCGATGCCGAGCAACGCCAAGTCAATTTATTTCAAAACGCTTCATCCTCGGTCGTGCACATTGAAACCACCGAACTACGACGCGGTTTCTTTCAACAGATGGCGCATGAGTATCCGCAGGGCTCGGGCACTGGATTTGTGTGGGATGAACGCGGTTACATCGTCACCAATTATCATGTGGTGCGTAACGCCAAACGGATTTTGGTCAGCTCCAATGACTTCCGCAAAGTAGAGGCTCAACTCGTCGGCGCGGATCCGGTCACCGACTTGGCAGTGGTCAAAATTGATTCTCCAATTGGCAAATTGCCCACCTTGCCGGTTGGCGGTTCGTCGGACTTGATGGTGGGTCAAAATGTTTATGCGATCGGCAATCCATTTGGCTTGGACCAAACTCTGACCACTGGAATTATTAGTGGTTTGGATCGCGTTATGCGGTCGATCATCGGCACGCCAATTCACAACGTCATTCAAACCGATGCTGCGATTAACCCAGGCAACTCAGGCGGCCCACTGTTGGATTCGGGTGGACGCTTGATTGGCGTCAATACCGCGATTCATAGTCCCTCTGGCGCCAGCGCTGGCATTGGTTTTGCCGTGCCGGTCAACACCGTCAATCGAGTCGTCCCGCAAATCATTGCTAAAGGATTTCCAGCACGCCCAACTTTGGGTGTTTACTTGGCGCCAGACAGTTGGACTCGACGCCAGGGAATTCGCGGCGTAGTGCTCTCGCAAGTCACTGAGGATGGCCCCGCCCATGCCGCTGGCATTCGCGGATTGTCCGAAGACAGCAAAGGCCGCATCTTGCTCGGCGACGTCGTCACTGCTATCAATGGTGTCGGCGTGCAAACAGAAGATGATTTCCGCTTGCAACTCACTTCGTATCCGCCAGGCGAAACGGTGACGCTGACTATGTTACGCCAAGGCGAAGTCGAAGATGTACGCGTGAAGTTGGCAGAACGCAAGCAGGAGATGTAACTGCCACTTTGATTCGTGGGGAGCGCACGCAGCTGGCGGAAGCCGAATGGAATCGTGGTTTAAGCGAAACGGAAACGTTTAGCAGCTGCCCAACACAAGACCATGATTCCTGCAATCATCAAGGTCATCGGAACCATTGCCGACGCCGGACCATTTTGGAAACTGACCAATTGATGCATGCCGTTCATCGCCCAACCGGCGGGTAAAAAGTTGGCCAGGGTTTGCATCCATGGCGGCGTGATTTCGATTGGCCACCAACAACCGCCGAGGGCAGCTTGCATCATGGTGGTCAAGACGCCAAGGCCGATGACCTGACCTTCGGTGGTGCCGATGCAACCGACAAGCAAGCCAAGGCTGGCGCAGAAACCTGCCCACGCCAACAACAGCATCACCACCATCGGTAGATCTGGGCCCCAATCCATGCCAAAGAAAAAGGTGCCGTAAACCATGCCGACGGCAACTTGGACCGTCGCCATCACCATGCGCGACATCCATTTTCCCATCAACACCTGACCACGCGACATCGGCGAAGAAGCCAACCGACGCAACAATCCCTGGCGGCGTTCGATGACCAGCAGTACGGCAGTTCCGGTCAACCCTTGCATCAAAACAAACATCACCAAGATGCCGGGGATCGCTTGCTCGAAGCCATTGGGGATTTCCAAACGCTTGCCCGCAGTCCGCGCCTCAATTTGGATCGACCGCGGCATCGCATCAAGCTCAGCCAAAGTTTCCGCCGACGGCTTTTTACCCATCGCACTTAAGGCGACCAAATCGGCGAGCACGGTGTAGACGGCTCGGGTTAGTCGGAGCTCGTCGAAGTCGCTGGCGATGCCAGGTTCACCAGAGCGACGGAATTCCAAAATCGCTTGCTCACCGAACAGAGTATTGTCGGTGAAGTCGGTGGGGATGGTCAAGCGGCGGCGGAAGTCGTCGAAAATGTATTGCTCAAGGTACAAGCCTTCATCATTTGGCATTTGGACTTGATAGTTGTTTTCGGACAACCGTTTCGACAGGTGGTCGAACAAAAAGCCCGGTTCGCCCTCCGCCTGGATAGCGATGTTCTCGACCTGACTGGAGCTGTCGCCAGCGCCGGAAGTGATGGTGCCGATGAAGTAGAAGAAGACCACCGGCATGATGAACATCCACAACAGCGTTTCTTTTTCGCGCATCATTTGGCGCAAGTCCATGCGCGCGATAAAGCTGGCGTTTTGGAAACGATTCATGCTCCTAAAGCGATCCTCCGCACGCGTGCTTGCAAAATCAAAAACAGCACCAATACGCCAGCCAGCAATCCAGCCAAGCTCATGCCCAGATGGCCAAGATTGCTTTCGCTTAACAAGATCGGCTTAAGCTCCTGCAAGATCCAACCATTCGGCGTGTATCCGCCAACGACCACCATCCACTCGGGCATCGCTTCGAATGGCAAAAAGCTGCCGCCGAGCATGGGTAGCGGGAACATCAACAAGTTGGTGATCAGCGAGCCGCCGCGGCGACTGCCGCCCACCATAGAGTGGCAAGTGGCAGCACCGTCCATGGGATGAATTCAAAGTAGGCGATGCCCAGCCCAAGCAGCACCACCCCAAGACCGAGGTACACCCCGGCCGCGCCGAGCATTTTGGAGGTCAGGAAAGTGCCCACCGAATGCGGGGAATGAAGGAAGCGCTTCAAGGTGCCAGCCTCGCGTTCTTCCCAAAGGTCTTCGGACAATCCCTGAGCGATGAAAAACAACGCCATCAGCAAGATGCTGGGCAGCATGTAGAAGCTCACTGGGATTTTCGGTTCGCTGGCGGATGGGGATTCGTCGGTGGAGGCGGCGGCGCTTGGGTTAGCGGGCTCATCCCCATCAACGGGTTCCGGAGCATCCTCCGCGAACTCCAACTTCAAAAGCACCGGGTTGAGGTACTCCTCCAAGCTGCGCATCGCGGCGTTGATTTGCACCGCGATCTTGGCAACTTCAGGATCCGCAAGAGTGAACTCATTGGTCCCATCGACGGTGCTCCGCAGCAGTTCCAACTCTTCGCCGAAGACGCGGTGGATGTAAAACACCCCCTGCTGCAACATCGACAGCACTTCCTCGAGAATGCACGGCACGATCCTGCTGGACGAGATTGGCGAACTGCCGCTGGCTTCGCAGGTGCGCCTGCTGCGCGTGCTGCAAGAAAAGAAAATCCGCCGCGTAGGCGACAAGCGTTTGCGGCCGATCGACGTGCGCGTCATCGCAGCCACCAACCGCCGCCTCGAGGACATGGTCAATGACGGTTTCTTCCGCAAAGACCTGTTCTACCGTCTCGCCGTTTTCCCGATCACGCTTCCACCCCTGCGCGAGCGCCGCGAAGACGTGCTGCTGCTGGCCGAAAATTTCCTCGAGCGCTTCTCCCAGCGCTTACACATCAACCGATTGCGGCTTGATGATTCAGCCAAGCAGGCAATGCTGCGCTACTCGTGGCCGGGCAATGTCCGCGAGCTAGAAAACGCCATCGAACGGGCGTGCCTGCTGTGCCAGGGCGACATCGTCACTGCCACGGAATTGCCAGACCCGGTGTTGGATACCCTCGTTCCCGACGAACCCGTCGGCGACGAAGTTGGCTTGCAGGACCTTGCAGCAATTGGCTACATGCCAGACACCGAAATCCTGCCCCTTGCGGAAGAAGAACGTCGGCTTATCCTGCGCGCACTGCGGATGACCAACTGGAACCTGTCGCAAGCTGCCCAAAAATTGGGCATCGGCCGGGCGACGATCTACCGAAAGATCGAGCGCTATGGCCTGACCAGGGAGAATTCTGAGCCCTCCTCCGACCTCGGCTCACCTTGATTCCTGAATGAACTCTACCATCGAAGGCCAACCCATCTACTCCGCCGAGCCGGTTCGACCGGGCTTTGAAGAACTGCTGCTGGAATACGTCGCCGAATTGCCGGCTGCGGCTGACGGCCTGCGCGATCTCGTAGCCTCGGAATCTGAACTGGAATGTGAGCAGCACCTCCATCGCCTGGCAGGGAGCTTAGGTTTGTACGGTTACGGTTCCATGGAACAGTCGTGCCGCACCTTCCTCACCCGACTACGCTCCGGCGAACCCCTCGGCGGCATGGCTCGCGGAATTCTGGAATTTGCCGACTGCCTGCTGACCATTCGCGCACGCCCATAGCCCAGTCAGGGATCGGGGGTTATGATGCCCCAAGGCGGTTTTTGCATGCAGCACATTCCGTCACATCCCCCCTGGCACGCATACTTCAGATGGGCGAATTACAGGTCACTGCCACGCAAAATGCGGAGCAAATGCGCTTCTTCATGAAGTGCTTGCTTCGTGATATGGAAGCGCTGGAGCATATGCTCCGCACCGGGTTAATCGAGTCTGACCGCCGACGGATTGGCGCCGAGCAGGAACTCTTTATTGTCGACCACGCTTATCGGCCAGCCCTGCTCGCACAAGAGCTGCTGGAAACCATCGACGACCCGCACTTCACGCCAGAACTGGCACTCTTCAATCTCGAGTACAACCTCGACCCCTTCGATTTTGGCGGTGACTGCTTCCGCAAGCTGGAAGCCCAGGGCGTCGAGCTGCTCGACTTGGCGCGATCAAAAGCGCGCCAGATGAATGCCGACATCGTCATGACCGGCATCTTGCCGACCCTGCGCCAGTCCGACGTCAATATTGAGTCGATCACTCCGGAGCCGCGCTACTTCGCCCTCAACGAAGTCATGACCAAGCTGCGCGGTGGCACCTTCCACCTGCGAATTAAGGGGGTGGATGAATGCCGAATCCAGCACAAATCGATGTTGCTGGAAGCGTGTAACACCTCATTCCAGGTGCACTTACAAGTCACCGCCGAGGAGTTCGCCAAGCTCTACAACATCTCGCAGCTAGTCGCCGCCCCGGTGATGGCTTGCGCCGTCAACTCGCCGCTGCTGTTTGGGAAACGCTTGTGGCGCGAAACTCGATTGGCACTGTTCCAGCAGTCCATCGACACCCGCCGCAACGAAATCCCTGCCCGCGCCTTGATGCCGCGGGTGAGCTTCGGCAGCAGTTGGGTCAAGTCGTCGGTGACCGAGATCTTCCAAGAAGACATCTCTAGATTCCGCGCCCTGTTAGGGAGTGAGAAGTACGAAGATCCGTTCGAAGCCCTCGGCCGCGGCGATGCACCTTCGCTCGACGCGCTGCGCTTGCACAACGGAACCGTCTACCGTTGGAACCGTGCCTGCTATGGCATCAGCGCTGGCAAACCTCACCTGCGCATCGAAAACCGATTGCTGCCTTCCGGCCCATCGATTTTGGACGAGGTCGCCAATGCCGCCTTCTGGTTGGGATTGGTACACGGCTACGCGTCGGAACACGGCGATCCGCAATCCCACATGGATTTCGACGACGCCAAGTCGAACTTACTCGCCGCTGCCCGCATCGGGCTGGATTCGCAATTCAAATGGACCGATGGGCAACGCTACCCGGCGTCGGAATTGATTTTGGATCAATTGATTCCGCTAGCCAAGAAGGGCCTCGCCATTTTCGGCGTCGACCCCGACGATATCCAACGCTACTTAGGTGTGATTCGCAAGCGGGTGGATCATTGCCGCACCGGATCGCGTTGGCAGGTTCGCTCGCTGGCGGGTATGAGCGATACCAATAGTGAAAAGCAGCGCTTGGCCGCATTGGTCAAGGCAATGATCGAAAACCAGGAAACTGGCAAGCCCGGACATGAGTGGAACTTGGCCCAGTTGGAAGAGAGTTCCGATTGGAAGGACTACTATTCCACCGTTGAATCGTTCATGGTCTCCGACATCTTCACTGTTCACCAAGACGAGTTGGTCGACTTGGCGGCGAAGATGATGGAGTGGAGTCACATTCGCCACGTGCCGGTGGAGGATGGCGAACATCGTTTGGTCGGCTTGGTCACCCACCGCAAGCTGTTGAAATTCCTGCTTGGCGGCGACACTTCTTCGCAGGTTCCAGTCAGCGAGATTATGGAGCCGAACCCGATCACCATTCGCCGCGAAACGCCTTCCCTCGAGGCGATCAAGCTGATGGAGGCGAATAAGATCTCGTGCTTGCCAATCCTTGACGACCAGGGCAGGCTGGTCGGCATTGTGACCGATAATGATTTTATGGGGGTTGCCCGTAAACTCCTGCAGCAGAAGCTAAGCGAATAGCCCAAATGGAATCTGAAAGTTCTACCTCCAACGCTGATGGGCGTGACCCATTTGCCCCACCGAAGGGTGGCTGGCAGCGCTTGGCTGGTCGGTTCAAGGGGCAGCACCCTGGACCGAAGGTGGTGTTGATGGCATCGCTGCATGGCAACGAGCCCGCCGGTTCGGTTGCCATTCACCGCGTTCTTAAAGTCCTGCATGAAAGGCAGATGCCGTTTGCGGGCGAGGTCGTCGGCATTATTGGCAACATCAAGGCGCTGAATGATGACGTGCGCTATTTGGAGCGGGACATGAACCGCATGTGGACCGACGATTTGATCGAGCGGGCCAACAATCCGTCGCCGGTGGATGGCCCGCAGGGGCCTGGATCCGGTGCCGGGGCAGAGTGGGAGGAGCTGCGAGAAGCCCACGAAGTTCTGAAGAGGGAGCTGGATGGCTGCACTCAAGAGGCTTTTATGGTCGACTTGCACACCAGTTCGGCCGACGGCGTGCCCTTCGCTTGCGTCGGCGACACCATCCGCAACCGACGACTCACAAGGGCTTTACCGATACCAATCTTGCTGGGTTTGGAAGAGCAGCTCGATGGCGCGTTGCTTGAGTTTTTGAACAATCGCGGCGTCGTAACCATGGGGCTCGAAGGCGGCCAACACCGCGAACCACACTCCATCGACCGTCATGAAGCCGGGATCTGGATTTCGCTGTTCTCCGCTGGCTGCTTCCCGGGTCCGGTGCCTGAGCAAGTCGGACAAGGCCGACGCCTTTTATCAGAAGCTCGCTGCAGTCTGCCAAGCGTGCTTGAGATCCTTCACCGCCACGGTCTGCGCAACGGCGAGGATTTCATCATGCGGCCTGGCTATGAAAACTTCACCCGGGTAAAAGAGGGTGAGCTGCTGGCCACCAATCAGGAAGGCGATATTTGCGCTCCGCTCAAAGGCCGCATCATGCTGCCGCTTTATCAGGGCAAAGGCGAAGACGGTTTCTTCATCGCTCGCGAGATCAGTCCATTTTGGCTACGGATTTCGCGCATGCTGCGGATCATAAAGGTTTATAGGCTTGTGAAGAGGCTGCCGGGCATTCGCCGGCACCCTTCGATCCCACATACGGTCATCGTCAACAAACACGTTGCCCGATGGTATTCCGTGCAACTTTTCCACTTACTTGGTTATCGAAAACGGCGCAGTAACGCCGACTTGCTGGTGATGACGCGGCGGGCGCACGATCAGAAAAAGCCTGATTGCATCCGGATTTAGCGGTTGCTCGCCCCAGAAAACAAAATCCAAGGTATCCTCAAGAATCCCCCTGGATGCCAAGTACATGGTGCAGCCCCTCATTCTCTTCATTGAACTATGGTCCAGTGCTGCCCTGCCCCAGCACACCAGCCGCGTAAGCCTCGACAACGAGGGCTTGGGCGGTGCTGGAGCAAGCGTGAACCCCGCTCTATCTGAGACGGGGCAGCACATCGCATTTCAATCGAATGCACCACTCGACCCAAACGCCTCCGGCCATACCGATATTTATGTGCGAGACCGGGTCGCCAACACCACAACCCTGCTCAGTCTTTCCTATTTAGGCGGCCCCGCCAACGCCTTCTCTTCCGACGCAACGCTGAGTAACGACGGCCGCTATGTAGCTTTTCAGTCAAGCGCCAGCAATCTCGTCGCTGGCGACCTCAACGGCTTCGGCGATGTCTTTTTGGCCGACCGCGACCCGGACGGCAACGGTGTTTTGGATGAAGGCAACGGCACCTTGATCCGCCTCAGCGAAAACGGCGCTGGCGTCGAGGGCAACGCCCCGAGTTCACTGCCCGTTCTCTCCGGCGACGGCCGTTATGTGACCTTCATTAGCATCGCCAACAATTTGGTCGCTGGCGACATGAACGTGGTGCCCGATCAGTTTATTTACGACGTCCAAACCGGCAGTCTGACCTTGGCCAGCCTGACCAATGCTGGTGGTCAGGGCGACCTGCCGTCAGGGCCAGGCGTGCTGTCGCAAGATGGGCGCTATTTGTGTTTCTCTAGCCAAGCCACCAACTTTGAAGCCGCCGATACCAACGGCTTGCCAGATTTATATCTGCGCGATCGCGACCCGGATGGCAATGGTGTTTTTGATGAAGGAAACGGCACTACAACTTGGGTCAGCTACACCGCCAGTGGTGGCACCGCCAATGCGTCTTGCAGCAACGTTGACATCAATGCCAGTGGCACGGCAATCGTTTTTCAATCCGCCGCAACCAATCTGACTGCTGGCAATGGCGCTGGCGTAACTCAGATTTTTTATCGCGACTTGTCTTCCGGTGCGATTTACTTGGTCAGTCGCAACGGGACGAACCAAGTTGGCGATGACGCCAGCACCTATCCCGAAATTTCCTTGGATGGAAAAGCTGTGGTTTTCCAAAGTCGCGCCACCAACTTGGTGACCGGCGACACCAACTTTTGGGATGACGCCTTCATGGTCGACCTCGTCGCCTTAACCATTGAGCGGATTAGTGTGACCGTAACCGGAGGTGAAGTTCCGCTGTACAGCCATCGACCAAGCATCGGCGGAACTCGTTCGGAGGTGGTTTACCAAAGCCCCGACGACACCATCGTGCCACACGATACCAACAGTGATTTAGATATCTTCGTTTACGGCGAAGGTCGCTGGAGCCCGCAACTGATTTTAGATCCACTGCAACGCGGCACCTCCAGTCAGGCCATGATCTGCAATGGCGTCTCCGGGGAAACGGTTTGGTTTTTATATACCTACACTGGACTGGGCAGCGGTCCATGCCCCCCTTCTCTCGGCGGCTTATGCCTTGATTTATTAAATCCAATCGTCATTGCCGCTTCGGCAATAACCGCTGCCAACGGCACCGCCACCTTCAACTTTTTTGTAATGCTAACAGCGCCACTGGTTCCGGTCTATGGACAAGCCGTGATCCAGCGCGGTTCCAGTAACAACGCGTCAGTGAAGAGCAACGCTGTTACTGAAACCATTCAGCCTTAATTGGCCGTTACTTGTGAGCCGGGTCGATGCCGATGCCGGAGCGATCCGGGTACTGCGGACGCGACGGCTGGTTGAACGGCACGCGATCGACTTCACCCATCATGTGTTCGATGGCTGCATCCAATTGCGGGTCGCCACCGTCCACCATTAAGGATGGGTCTGCTGTGACATCGATGTCTGGATCAACGCCATAACCTTCGATGCTCCACTGACCCTCGCGGGAGTAGTAGCCAAAGGTCGGCACGGTCAAGGTGCCGCCATCAATCAGCGACGGGTTGCCACTGATGCCAACCAAACCACCCCAAGTGCGCTTGCCGATCAATTTGCCTAAGCCGGATTGACGGAAGTACGCCGGGAAGGCGTCGCCACCAGAGCCTGCGTTTTCGTTGATCAACATGCACTTAGGACCTTG
>CAZMDZ010000002.1:14528-30590 GCA_964565175.1 uncultured Planctomycetales bacterium | reverse complement strand
CTACTCGCTCAAGGCCTTGATGTGGCGTCAGGTCGGGATTGAGCGCGACCAACAGGGTCTAGAGGATGCCAGCCGTAGTCTTCAGGCATGGGAAGGATTCCTTTCTAGGCTTGGTCCGTTCACTCCAGAAGGCGTTGAAGTCGTCAACATGGTGCAAGTCGGTGCAGCGATCACCGCTTCGGCTTTGTTTCGTGAGGAATCGCGCGGGACGCACTATCGGACCGACTTTCCCCAAACCGAAGGCGGTTGGCAATTGCATTCGGTACTCAACCCATTGGAAGACGGCCTTCACCTCCAACCTCAAGCGGTAGAAGGGCAGGACTTCCCTACTTTGGACACAGAGTCGAAAATTCGATGAAAGAAGGGATATCCACGGCCCGAAAGGCTGAACGGGCCATTGCTGCAGCATTAATTTTGCCTGGCACGCCAGCCAGTTTTGCCAATGACCCTACAGGGGAAATTTGCGGCCTAGCCGTTGCCGCCGGTGCTCGAATAATGGGCACCATTGTGCAGCGTAGGCCCGTTCCCAATCCTCGCGCGGCCTTTGGACGGGGCAAAATCGAAGAGATCAAACTTCTCTGCCAACAAGAAGACGCCAAATTGCTTGTGGTCGATTTCGACCTTAGTCCTAGCCAAGTGCGCAATCTTGAAAAGGACCTCGAACTTCGAGTCGTCGACCGGACCGAGTTGATCCTGGATATTTTTGCCACTCGAGCTCGCACTCGCCAAGCCAAGCTGCAAGTCGAACTAGCCCAGCTCACCTATACCCGGTCGAGGCTGCGCCGAATGTGGACTCACCTCGAGCGAACGGGGGCAATGATTGGAACACGTGGTCCAGGTGAAACTCAGTTGGAAACTGACCGCAGGCTGATCGACACCAAAATCTCGGAACTCAAGCGCCGCCTACAGGGCATCGAAAAGCGCAGCAGAGCTCGGGCCAAAAACCGGCTGGATCCCAATACGGTTTCTTTGGTGGGCTATACCAATGCGGGTAAATCCTCACTCCTCGTACGTTTGACCGGTGCCGACGCCTTTGTTGCCGACCAACTCTTCGCCACCCTCGATACCCGTCTTCGCTATTGGAAGCTTGCCGATAAGCGAACCGTAATGCTGGCAGATACCGTAGGTTTTGTTCGAGATCTGCCACACAATCTTGTTGCGTCTTTCCACGCGACCTTGGAGGAAACACTACACGCTGATCTGTTGTTGCACGTGGTCGACGCATCCGACGACGACCGCAACTTGCAGCTTGAAGCCGTTCACAAGGTTCTTGCTGAACTGGAAGCGGATCAAATGCCCAGTCTCTTGGTGATGAATAAGGCTGATCTGCTCAGCGCAGACGAACGCCTAACAATCCAAGCTGAATTTCCCGAAGCCGTTTTTGTTTCGGCCAAGACCGGGTTAGGCCTCGATCACCTCGACGGTGCCATTGCCGCCCAACTTGATCACTGGGCATTGCGTTTAGACGTCAATGTTCCGAGTGGCGCTGGCAAGCTACTCGCGGAATTGCGCCGAGTCTCGCGCATCGAATCCGAGAATTTTGAGGGTGTGCAGTGGCACGCTCGATTGCGAATTGGCCCACGGCAATGGGGGATGCTGCAGCCAGAGTTTCAGGCTGCAGGCGCCGAAATGGTTGTCCTGTAGCCTTACGGCTGGATTGGATCCTGGTAGCCCTCGACCTTAGGCAGCTTCAATTCGTCGCCGGGGTGGATGGCCCCGGGGTCGTCCATATTGTTGGCTACGGCAATTTCTTCAATCAGATCGGGCGTGGCCTTGTTGTAGGCCTTCATCAAGATCCGGTAGAGCGTGTCGCCTTCTTGGACGGTGTAACGAATGTCTTTGCTGGCCGCGTTGGCGTCGGAATCTGCGCCCTCTTCGGGAGCGTCAGCCGCAGGGTCTAATCCTGGCGAGTCCGTCGAAGTGCCTCCACCTGTTGCGCTGCTTCCCGGATTGCCAGCTCTCTCAGCGCCACTCAGTCCGTTGCCCGCGTTTGCATTCTCGTCGTTCGCCGGCGGAGTTGTTGCGCCTTCACCTCCACTTTGATGGGGATTGGCAGCATCTGGTCCGGTCGAATTCCCCCCAGGGTTGGCTCCCGAATTGGAGTCCGGCGTCGTGGGGGAGGCTCCAGAGTTTCCCCTTGACTGGCTTTCTACTCCAGCCCCGGTCGCAGATCCGTCCGTAGCGTCGGGCTTCATCCCCAAGGTGACAATGCCGACGTGTTCTTCCGTGTCGTTACTGGCCTCGACGTTGTTGTTGGAGATTCTCCAGGCAATGGCCAAAACAACGATGACCAATACACCTCCTAGGGTCGCAAGCGAGCGCATCGCTTCAGGATACCGATTTTTGGGTGTGTTTTTCTACTCCGAGCTAGCCTGGAACCGGAATTCTTGTACCAGACCGGAAGGAAGTCGCAAATTATCCATGGTGGCGCGCCTGGAGGCAAAAAAAAACGCCGCCTACCGAAGTAGGCGGCGCGAAAAGCTGAAGCTTGCTCAGCTCTTTTCGGGCAGCATCTTGTGACGAGCCCAGCGGTCCAAGTACAGCAGCATCGGACTTGCAACGAACATCGAGGAGTAAGTACCCACCACGACGCCGATCAGCATGGCGAAGGAGAATCCTTCCAGCACGTTGTGGGTCGGGCGGTTGGCGATGAACAGGACAAGCAAGACGAAGAAAGTCGTGACCGAGGTCAGCACCGTACGGCTCAGCGACTGGTTGATCGAAATGTCGATCACGCCGGCAAAGCCAGTACCTTTCTTGCGTGGGATGTTCTCGCGAATGCGGTCGAACACAACAATCGTATCGTTGAGCGAGTAACCAATGATGGTCAAGAACGCGGCAATGATCTCCAAGTTGATTTCTACCTGAACCAGTCCCGACATCGAGGCCAATGCCAGGAAGCCGAGCGTGATCAGCACATCGTGGAACACCGCGATCACAGCAGCAATGCCGTAGCGGTACTCCTTGAAGCGGAAGTTCATGTAGATGATGATCGCCAGCAGTGCCCAGAAGATCGCCAACGAAGCCTTGTCCTGAATCTCGCTCGAGACTCGTGGGCCAACCGTGTTGACCTCAGGGAAGGGGTTGACGGGGTCCAACTTGGTGCCAATGGCGGAAGTCAGTTCCTGCTGGAATTCATTCTGCAGGTCCAATCCCTTCTTCTCGCCAGAGGTGTACAACTTGGCCTGTTCAGAGCTTAGCTTCTTCTTGATCAAGAAGCGGTCGGTGACATCGCCAGAGACGCCTGCAGAGGCTTGGTATTCGACCACGCTGAAGTCTTGAGGCAACAAGTCGCGCATATCTGCGATGCCCATCGGCTCCTGCAATCTCACTTGAGCGGACGAGCCGCCAGCGAAGTCAATGCCCTTCATGTCGTCGATTTGACTAGCAAAAAGACTGATGCCAGCAATGATCAGAATTGCAGAAAGGACGCCAGCTGGTTTGCGCAAGGCGGTAAAGCCAATCTTGGTGCCTTCGGCCAGCGAGCGGAACATCTTGACTTCGGTAATGATCTTCTTCTCGAAAACCAAGAAGTGCATGAGCACCTTCGAGAAAACCAGCGCCGAGAACATCGACGACAAGATGCCCAAAGACAGCGTGGCAGCAAAGCCTGCCACTGGACCAGTGCCGATGAAGTACAGCAAGAAGGCCGTGATCAGAGTGGTTAGGTTGGCATCAACAATGGTCGAGAAGGCGTTCTCGTAACCATTTTTGTAAGCCTGGGCCACTTCCCGTCCGCGTTTGCGTTCTTCACGCACACGCTCCAGGATCAGGATGTTGGCGTCCACCGCCATACCGATGGTCAAAACCAAACCTGCCATGCCTGGCAGAGTCAGAGTTGCCTGGGTGAAGTACAGCGCGCCAATCAAAATGAAGGCGTTGAATGCCAGCGACAAGGCGGCAACAACACCATTCATCCAGTAGTAGACGAGCATAAAGATCAGCACTGCGATGAGGCCAACCAAGGCGCTCCACATGCCAGTATTGACCGAGTCTTGACCCAGCGATGGTCCAACGAAGGATTCACTTTCCAGGACTGGCTGAATAGGCAGCGAGCCGGTTTTCAGCACCGTGGTCAACTCCTTCACTTCCTCGGGCGAGAAGCCAGAGGTGCCGCCGGTGATGATGCCGCGACCGGGAAGGCGCGCCTCAATGACCGGGGCCGAGTGAATTTCACCGTTCAGAATGATGGCCATCATGCGGCCGGTGAACTCGTCAGTGAACTTGGCGAAGTGGTCCGCTGGCAGACCCGCGAACTTAAAGCCCACTGCCGGGTAGCCACTATTGTCTACCGAAGGGAAGACTCCATTGGAAGCAAGGCCTGCACCGGTAAAGACCCAAGATTCGTTGGGGTCGGTGTTGTTGCGGATCGCGTCTTCGTTGCGCACCAAGGCTGCATTGAGGCCAGGTGCCGCTTCCAGTCGCGATGGATCGTCGTTCTTTTCACTGAGGTCGTACCACAGCACGCCATTCCGTGGGCCAGTGGCTGGATCCTCAACGCTGTTGAACTTCTTCGCAGCTTCATCAGGATTGGCTTCGCGCCATGTTTTGAACTTGTCAATTTCAGTCGCTTTGCCGAGGTCGTCAGAATCGTCGACGATGATTCGGAATTGCAGCGAGCCTTGGTTGACAATAGTGCGCTTGATTTGCTCGACTTCCGCCTTTTCCCGGTTGGGGATTTCGACCACCAATTGGTCGCCACCCTGCGGATAAATCGGAATGTCTGCCATGCCGCTGCCATCGAGACGCAACTGGAAGACGTCAGCGATTTCTTGCAGGACGACTGGCCGGTTGGCGTCTTCTGGCAGATCTCCGGCTTTGATGGCTTCATCAAAGTCGATCTTGTAGACAATCCGGGAGCCACCGGAAAGGTCCAAGCCCAGGTGGAGGTCGAAGGAGGCAAGCGACCAAATGGTGAGGACGGTCAGCAGGAAAATGCCGAAGAGCTTGCGAGGTAGGTTCGGGACCATGAGCCGGTCAGGCAGCGAGAAAAGAAGTTGTTAGGACGCGCGGAAACCCACCACGACCGCGCAGGTCGCAGTGGGTTGCAAGAGTTCCAGCAAAGCTGGAATTAGTACTGGGCAGACTTGCCAACGCGATCGCGGAGGAAGTAAAGCTTGGCACGGCGCGGTTTGCGGTTTGGGCCACGTTGCACGGTCACATTGACCACGCGTGGGCTGTGCAGCGGGAAAGTCCGCTCGACGCCCTCACCTTGAACCGTGCGGCGCACGGTGAAGGTCTTGCGGAGGCTGTGGCCGGCAAGGCGAATGACCTGGCCGATAAAGGGCTGAACACGCTCCTTCTGACCCTCACGAATGAGGTACTCCACGCGCACAAAGTCACCGACCTTGAAGGACGGTGCGTCTTCCTTCATGTGCTGCTTTTCGAGTTCGAGAATGATGTTATCCATGATTAGCGGTCCGCGTTGACGCGGGGCTTAGCGTTTGAGGTCAGGCCGACGCACTCTAGTGCGCTCGACCGCCTGCTGGCGGCGCCATTCAGCAATGGCGCCGTGGTCTCCGCTGAGCAAAATCGGCGGAGTTGACATACCCCGAAACATTTCAGGGCGGGTGTAGTGGGGGTGATCCAGCTGATTCGGATCGGTGAAAGACTCGTGCACGGCAGATTCGTCGTGCCCAAGCACACCTGGAATCAAGCGGGCTGTGGCCTCTACTACGGCCAGAGCTGGAATTTCGCCACCCGCGAGGACGAAGTCTCCAAGAGAGATTTCGGTCCAATCGAAGGAAGTGCGAATCCGCTCATCAAAACCCTCGTAGCGGCCACAAAGCAGCAGTAAACGCTGCTCCTGGCTCAAATCCACGGCGTGGCTTTGGCGAAACGGTGCTCCGGCAGGGGTTAGAAGAATTTTGCGGCAGGTGCCGTAAGTCTCTTCAACCCATTCGGTTGCGGCAAAGATCGGTGCACATTTGAGAACCATCCCTGGCCCACCACCAAAAGGTCGGTCGTCTACAGTCCGGTGCTTGTCGTCGGTAAACCGCCGGTAATCAAGCAGATGGACCTTGATCAGGCCTGCCTTTTGAGCCCTCCCGAGGATCGATGTATCGAGGTACGGTTGGACCGCCTCGGGGAACAAGGTGAGAAGATGGATCTCAAGCATCCCGGTGCTCCGGGAAAATGGCCGCATAGGATACGCGAATGCCCGGTTCCGGGCAAGCCAGATAGTGCCTTGTATCCGCCCATCCTAAGGTTTATGTTTGGCATCGTGTTCACAGGACTCGTCCAAGCCATGGGAGAAGTTGTAGCCACTCGTCGAGAAGGCGGTGGAATGCAGCTAGATCTTGACCTGGGCCACCTAGCCGAAGGGCTAACGGGTGGTGAGTCGGTCGCTGTTTCAGGCGCCTGTTTGACTGTTACGAAGGTCGAAGGAACAATATCCAGCTTCGATCTTTCCCAAGAGACCATCGACAAGACACGCTTCGGGCAAATTCAGCCCGGCCAACGGCTAAACATTGAGCTTAGCCTGTGTGCCGGCGCGGCACTCGGAGGCCATTTCGTCAGCGGCCATGTTGACGGACTCGGGTCCTTCGTCCGCCGCGAAACTCAGGGGGACTACGAAGTCCAAGTCTTCCGTGCTCCTGAAGAAGTTGCTCAACTACTGATTCCCAAAGGATCGATTTCGATCGACGGAGTCAGCTTGACGGTTGCTGAAATTCTCTCCCCTGACGAGTTCTCGGTTGCGTTGATTCCAGAAACACTGGAACGCACCACCTTGTCTGACTTGAATCACGGCGACCTAGTCCACATGGAGGGAGACCTCCTTGGCAAATTCGTCTTCGCCTACTTGGACCGAAGACAATCCTCGGCGGGTTCCACCGCCATGGGGTCAGCGCAACCCTGATCCTACCCCTGACTCAATCCGCAATGAGACACACCCTTCCTTTCTGGGCCCTAGCATCCGCTTTGGCACTTGGTACCCAGGTCGAGGCACAACAAGCCACCGCACCTGGAGTAGATAGCTTAGAAATTTCTGGTGCTTTCCGCCTCCGTGGCGAAACCCGCACCTTTGACACCGGACCAAGCTCGCGCTCTTACAGTGCTCGCGCTCGTCTGCGTTTAGATTCCAAGGTCGATGACTTCATCACCGCAGCCTTGGAACTGCAATGGCAAGGCACCGCTGGTAGCCCTGTCGGCCACCAACTGCACCAGGGTTACTTCACCTTGAGCGATCTGTTCAACACTGTTGACATGCAGGTCGGCCGTTTTGAAATGAAGTACGGCAACCAGCGCATGGTTTCGCCATTGGATTGGTCCAACTCCGGTCGCGCATGGGATGGCGCTCGCTTCTCCCACAACGCTCCTGATTTCAACTTGGACGTTTTCTTCACCAAGCCGGTGGAGATGCAGGGTGCCACTGGTGGCGCCACACCGAACGCGAACCGTAACTTCCACGGTATCTACTACGAGCGCGCCCTCGGCGACATCAACTCCGACTTCTACTTCTTCAACCGCCAAGACGGCGTACGTGACGACTTCACTGTCGGCGTATTGCTGGATGGCGCGATCGAAGAGTGGACCTGGAGTGCAGAACTGGCCAAGCAGGCTGGCGACGCAGCTGTAGGCACCGATGCCGATGGCTTTGCTTTGGCTCTGCGCACGGACACCAAGCTGGATGGCGACTTCAAAGTCGGCGTTGGCTTCGAGTACGCCTCGGGTCAAGATTCCAGCTCGGATAGCACCGCTTTCGCGCCGCTGTTCGATTTCGGCCACGCTTACCACGGCAACATGGACTTGTTCGGCTGGAGCAACTTGATGGACCTCGTCGTCCGCACCGGTGCTCCGATCGATGAGAACTGGAAGTGGTACGGCAACCTGCACCTGTTCTCCCAGCCGGAAGAAGAGGTTCCGGGTGAGTCCTTCCTCGGTACCGAAGTTGACCTCGGTCTGAAGGGCCACATCGGCCAGAACGCATTCTTCTGGGGTGGCGTCTCCTACTTCATGGAAGGCGACGATGCAGCTACCGTTTCCGGTGGTTCCGCTCTGCAGGATCAGGCTTGGTTGTTCGCCCAAGTCGGCGTCAAGTTCTAAGGTTCATTCGAATCTGCACAAAGGAGGTCGCTATGCGGCCTCCTTTCTTTTTTTGACATGCCGATAAACTAGGACGATGAGCGGTGGCTTACCCAAGTTCTTGGCCCTGGATTGGAATGGCACCGTTGTGCCGTGGTTCGGGATGCCGCCGTTTTCCGGTGCACTCGAATTCGTCGAGCAACTCCGCCAAGCCGGGGTTCGGATTTGTGTGGTCAGCCATGCCGAGCCTAGCCACATCCAAGGCGACGTCCGCCGGGTGGGCTTGGCCGCCGACGAGATCATTGGCACGACCAATAAAGAAGCTGAGTTCGCTAGGCTGCAGGCGGAATGGGGGTGCGGGCTGGCCATTGGCGATACGCCAATGGATATGCGCGCTGCGGTCGCAGCCGGAATCCCCTTTTTGCAGGCTAGGCTAGAAGGGCAGCCGATGATGGAAACTGCTCATGGCTGCTTGGATGCTTGGAGCGAGGCGCCTCTCATTTTGCAGAGCATGGCCGGGCTTTACGCTCATTCCTAGGCATCGATCCGCTTTCTATTGGAACTATGGCCGCAGGTACTTGACCCGAGGTCAGCGAGCGATAAAATGCGTGGCCGGTTTTCTGCGCCGATACATGGAACTAACTCTGCCACAGCGCCTTCAACGGTACGTCAACGGCTCATTCGAGCGCACGGTACTCCTCCAAAAGCGGGTTCGCCAACTGGTTCGTGGCGACGCCCCTTTGTTCGATGCCGAGTTGGAGCATATCGACAACCCGATCGAGATCGCATTAATGGAGATCTCTCGTGGTTTGATTGAGCTCATTGAAGAAGAAGTCGAGAAAAAGCCGACGCTAAATTAGCGTTTGAGCTGGGCGCGTTTTGGTGCGCCAAGATCGAATCTCTCTCATCACCTGCCGCGGGTGTGCCCTGCCAAGAGCTGGCGTAGGCACTCCTGAAGGCTTTCTCGTAGGTTGGTAAAACCTTCGTAGTAGCAGGTCAGGCAAGGCTTTGCACCGTCCTTGTCGCAAATCTCCCGTGCCTTGCGGGTAAAGGTGGTGCGATTCCAGTGGAGGATGATGAGCGCGTCAAAGCGCTCGCGCATGTCCCGGTCCAGTGTGTTGATCTCTCGGTGCCAGGATTGATATTCGGCCATCCGCCAGTGGCTGTGAAAGCCCATCACTTCGGCGTATTCGGTCAGTTTGTCGCGATGCTTGTGCTGACGTTCGCCGCCGCCGACCACCAAAATGCGCAGGCTTAAGCCTCGGTGGCTGGCAATCTCGGCGGCCAACTGTTGCTCGGGTTCAGTCAGCGGGCGGTCACGGAAAGAGGGGATTTCCTCATCGGGTGCATTGGCGAAACGGTCATGGTCTTCGAGCACGCCGCGGAGGTCGTCGCGCTCTTCTTCCACCATTTGCAGCTTTTGCTGGAGGATGGAGGACTTGTGTCGGCATTCGTCGGCTTCCAGGCGCAACAAATCTTCCCGCTCACTGCTGTCGGAGCTCTCTAACAGCTTGCGCTTAAAGTCGGTGGCTCGCATGCGCTCCTGCTCGGCGGCGGCCAGAGCTTCCTCCAAACGCCCCTGATGCCGACTTTTTCGGTGACGTTCGGCAGCCAGCCGTTCTTCGATGGCGGCAATTTCATGGCGAGCACCCAACAAATGCTCTTGGAGCTTCTCCTCCTTTTGACGCAGACGCGCTTTGGGATCCCGTGATTGCGGCCGGACATTCGTTGGGGAAGGCGACTTGAGCTGGGGTTTCGCAGGCTGGTTGGCCGCCGTTGCCGCGACTTGGGGATCCGGTTCCGGGCATGGCCGCTCCGCCAAAAAATCGGCCCAACTATCTAATAATTCAGCGGCATGGTCCCATTGAGTTGGCTCGGGATTGCTTAACAATCCAGCCAAGGTCGACGCTCGAGCGGCAGCCGAAAAACTGGCTGGATCGGTGTCGCTCCAGTGGGATTCCGGAATGACCGGAGCATCCGATTGCAGGGCAGGGGCAAGATCTTCGATGACTGCCTGGCGCAATTTGGGCATATGCGGGATGGCGTCAGCGATTTGATCGGCTGGCTTGGGGCGGCCGGGACGACGGCGGCCAGCGAGGCGAGTTAAGCGCTGTAAAACGGAAGGCGGCAAATAGTGCGCGAGCAGAGACGCCAGTGTTTTCGGCTTGCGGCTGAGCAGCAAGAGTGCCGAATCCAGGCTGGACTCCTCTGGGGACTGAAAATGATTCATTGGGTTGAGCTATCA
This sequence comes from uncultured Planctomycetales bacterium, assembly GCA_964565175.1. Classification (GTDB taxonomy): domain Bacteria; phylum Planctomycetota; class UBA1135; order UBA1135; family UBA1135; genus JACNIZ01. The sequence goes on along the minus strand of CAZMDZ010000002.1, from coordinate 20,320 downwards.
TATTGGTCATTGCCATGGCCTTGGAAGTGAAGACCGTCAGAAACTTTTTGCAGTGCGTTGCTGTCGTGGCGCTGCTGGCTGCTTGCTCTGGTAAGGGCAGCGATCCCCAGGGCAGTGAGCAAGCTGTCAGGCCGAATGTGCTGCTGGTGGTGGTCGATACCTTGCGCGCCGATCATCTCGGCATCTACGGTTACACCACCGCACCGACTTCACCCTTTCTGGATGAACTCAGTCAAGAATCCTTAGTGGTCCAAGGATTGACCGGAGTGACGTCGTGGACGAAGCCGAGCATGGCCTCGCTTTACACCGGCAAATTGCCAAGCGAACACCGAGTCATGCGGATGGTTGGGGGGAAAGACGGCAGCTTGCGCGAGGCCCAGACGCTGGCCGCCCGCTTTCGCACCGCTGGTTATGCCACCGCTTGCATGATGTCGAACTTTCTCATGCCCAAAGGCAAGGGTTTCAACGAAGGCTTCGATTTATACGACGATCAATTCATCAATCGACCCGACCCGCATCGTGGATCCACCGCCGCCCGGGTTGCAAATGGAGGGATTCAATGGTTGCAGAAGCAGGACGGCAGCAAGCCATGGTTTTTGAACCTACACTTTTTCGATCCGCATACTTCCTACGAAGATCACCAAGAGTGGCAGTTCACGGATTCGTCCTACCGAGGGTGGGTGCGCGGTGGTTTGGATAACGAGGATTACAAGTTGCACCAGGATTCAGCCTCGGCGGCGGATCGCAAGCAATTGGCTGCACTTTACGACGAAGAGATACGCGCCGTTGACGAGGCTTTTCGCAGTGTGGTCAACGAGCTCAAGCGCCGCGGACAATGGGATAACACCATCGTTCTTTTTACTAGCGATCATGGAGAGGAGTTGGCGGAACGCGGATACATCGGTCATACGCGGACCTTATTCGCCGAGCAAATCGACCTGCCGTTATTGCTTCGCATGCCTGCCGAAAACAGCGTGCGCGGTCGACGTGCTGGCTTGCTCGGCCAAGCTCGTTTGTACAACACGATTCTTGACCTCGCCGGCTTGCCGACCAACGCCCAAGCCCAGCCGTCGGCAGCGGCGTGGTTGCTCAGCAACGATCCCAATCCGCCGCAACAACAGGCCTTCTTCGAGGTGGACTTTATTCCCTATATCGTCGACCCCAGCCGTCGCGTTCGAAAGCGCGGCGTTCTATTCGCGGATGGGTTGAAGTTCGTGCGGGATCTCAAAACCGGAGACGAGTTCTTGTACGACACCGTCCTCGACCCTGGTGAACGTCTCAACGTTCTTGACCAAGCCAGCTACCGCGATCTTGCGAAAGCCGTCGCCGTCAAGCTGATGGGCAGCCATCCTTGGTATCAGTGAACTTACCCACGCCCATCCGCGTGCTGCTTGCGCCAATAGGCTGGCTTTACGGCACCGTGGCCAATCTTCGCGTGATTGCTTACCGGCGTGGGTTGCTGCGCAGTCATCGTCCACCGATGCCAACCTTGTCGATCGGCAATCTGTCGGCTGGCGGCACCGGCAAAACGCCGCTATTGCTTAATGCGTTGCAGTGGTTGCAGCAACATGACGCCGACGTCGCCGTATTATCGCGCGGCTATGGCGGGGATGAAGGGCGCATCGTCGAACAGCGCTACCCCAAAACCAAGTTGATCGAAAATCCGGATCGCGTGCAAGGTATAGAGCAATTGCAGCAACTGGGCGGCGCCGAAGTGATTCTGCTCGACGACGGTTTTCAGCATTTGCGTTTGCAGCGAGATATCGACGTCGTCGTCGTCGACGCCACTCAACCGCTCGGGGCGTGTTTACCTGCCGGATTGCTTCGCGAATTTCCTTCTGCGCTACGTCGAGCCAGCGCCATCGTGCTGTCGCGCACCGAGCTGGTGGAAGCAAGCAAAGTGGATGCGCTGTGGCAGCGGATTGAGAGCATTTATCAAGGCGGACAAAGCGCCAAAGCTTTGCCGCGAATGGAGGGCGGCATGGGTATCCACGACATTCGCAATTTGGCCAGCGGCGAAATTCGCTCAGCGGGGTCGCTGCAAAAAGAGTCAGCATTTCTCAGTGCGGGCGTTGGCAATCCTCAGTCTTTCGCCGAGCTTTGCCGGGGCGCTGGTGTCGAAATCGTTGGCCATGATTGGAAGCCGGATCATTATGCCTGGAAGGCTGCGGATTGCCGTGACTGGAGCCGTTACAACACGGTTTTGGTCACCGAGAAGGACGGGGTAAAATTGCAACCCTTCGCTGGCGACAACGTCTGGGAGGTGCGGGCTAATTGGCAGTTCCACCGTGGTCAAGAAGACTGGGAAGAGCTGCTGAACATGCTGTACCTACCTGTGCGCGCCGCTCACATCGAACCTCTGTGGACCGCCCATGACCCTGGCGGTCGTTGCGTGCCATAAATCAAACCGCTTTGGGACGACTCCGAGACCTGCGCAAAGCCATTCGCCGAACCTGGAAACACAAGCCAGGGGCTTGGCCATGGCTGATGTCTTTGCCTACCCGCGGCACAGTGGCGCTGTTGGCCTTGCTGCCCAGCTCGTTGACGGTGGCCACGGCTGATCGGCTGGGACGGCTGGCGTGGTGGTCTGCTCGGCGGCGCAAATACGGCCGTGCTCAAATTCGCCAAGCGCTGCCAGACCTCAGCGATCAGCAGCGCGATGCCTTGCTACGTAAATCTTGCGGTCAACTCGGACGCAGCGTTGCCGAAACGATGATCATTCTGCAACGCGACCGCAAAACGGGACTTGCCGATTATTTCGAGTATGAAGAGGGAGCGCGCGAGCAGTTGGAAGCGGTGCGTGACCAAGGTGCAGTTTTGGTCCAAGCTCATTTGGGCGCATTTGAAATCTTTGGCGCCGCCGCCGTGCAAAATGGATTGCGGCCCGGCTTCACCATGCGCATGCCGACCAATTATTACGTTGGTCAGCAATTGTTGAAGAGTCGTCAGGGGTGGGGGATTGAACTGATTCCCCGTCAAGGCGCGGTTCGGCGCATGTTCAAGCACATGAAAAGCGGCGGTGCCGTCATTCTGGCGACCGATCAAAATGCCCAGCGGGCGCCAATCTTCGTCCCGTGGTTTGGCAAGCTGGCGGCAACTGAACGAGCGGCGGCGGCGATTGCCTTGCGGACCGGAGCGCCAGTGGTGGTGGGTTGGTGCCTGCGAACCGAAAAATTCGGACGCTACCGTGTGGGGGCCGCAACTTTGCGACCGGCCAGTCCCAAGCAGCAAGCTACCGACGAAGCCGTATTGGAATTGACCCAGCAAATGCACCTTCAATTGGAAGCTGTGATTCGCCGCCATCCGGAGCAATACTTGTGGATCCACGATCGCTACCGAACGCGTCCTTCGGATCGCCCCGATTCCGTCGACAAAGGCCCAGACACCCCCAATAACGATGACTGATCGCGACCTCATTCTGCTGCTGCAATCGCTGCAATCGGCACGCATCGCCGTAATTGGTGACTTCATGGTCGATCGCTACGTCTGGGGCGACGCACTCCGCGTATCCCCCGAGGCGCCCGTGCCGGTTGTTCACGCCCAACGCGAAGATCACCGTCTTGGCGGCGCCGGAAACGTGGTCGCCAACATCTGTGAGCTTGGAGCGAGCGCTTTCTGTGTCGGTGTCGTGGGCAACGACGATGCTGGCGGCGAAATGCTCGAAGGATTGACCGCGATGGGGGCCGATGCATCGGGTTTGGTTGTCGATAGCATGCGGCCGACCATCCAAAAAATCCGAGTCATGGCGCGCAATCAGCAAATGCTGCGCGTCGATCGAGAAACGCCAGCACCGGTGGGCGAGGACGTCAGTGCCAAGTTGCTGGAGCAATTGCAGAACGCCGAATGGCAGGCGTTGGTGCTAAGCGACTACGGCAAAGGCACGCTGCCGCAGCCAGTGATGAGTGCGGCCATCGCTGAAGCGCGCAAACGCGGCGTCCCGGTGCTGGTGGATCCAAAGCATCGCGATTTCTCGCGGTACCAGGGCGCAACTTTAATCACCCCAAACCGCGCCGAGGCTGAGGTCGCATCTGGCGAATCGCTCACTGATATGACCTCCCTGGCCAAGCACGGCGAGACCTTGCGCCAACACGCTGGCGTCGATGCCTTGTTGATTACCCTTGGCGACCAGGGCATGTACCTCTTGGAGCAGGGAGATCGCGGGCTGCACCTGCCAACTGCCGCTCGCCAGGTCTACGACGTCACCGGGGCCGGCGATACGGTCATTGCTATGTTGGCCGTTGCCCTCGCTGGCGGGGCTGATCTCCCGGGTGCAGTTCGCCTTTCCAACGTTGCCGCAGGTTTAGCGGTAGCCAAGGTCGGCACGACCGCCGTCGGCCGCAACGAACTTGAGCATCAACTTCGCACTGCAAGCTCCGACAGCAAAATCGTCGCCGCCGATGATGAGGAAGCCTTGCAAGCCGCTCTTGCCACTCTGCGTCGTGAAGGTCGTCCTGTGGTCTTTACCAATGGCTGCTTCGATATTCTGCACGCTGGTCATGTCCGTTATTTGCGCGAAGCACGCCAATTAGGCGACGCCATGGTCGTAGGTTTGAATGACGACGATTCGGTGAGCAGGCTCAAAGGTCCTGAGCGACCGATTAATCATCAACTCGACCGAGCCGAAGTTTTGGCTGGCTTGGAGTGCATCGACCTAGTGGTCTTGTTCCATGAAGACACTCCAGAAAATTTGATCCGTAAAATCTGTCCCGACGTTTTGGTCAAAGGCGCTGATTACAAAGACAAGGGCGTGGTTGGGGCTGAGTTTGTCCAAGGCCAGGGCGGGGAAGTGCGCTTGATCGACTTGGTGCCTGGGCGCAGTACGTCGGCAATCGTGGAGCGCATTCGCGAGAATTGATGAGTCAATCAAGCGCTCCGGCGAAACTGTCCGCCTTGCCGTTGGCAGTGCTGGGTGGAACGGCGGGGGTGTTGGCTGGCTTGCTTGGAATTGGTGGCGGCTTGTTAGTCGGCCCCATTTTGATGCTGCTCGGTTTTCGCCTCAAACGAGCGTTTGGCACTGCTTTGGTGGTGGTGTTGGCGGCGGCAACCGTCGCTGTGGTCACCGAACTGATACTTGAACCGGGCAACTTCGATTGGCTCGTTGCGGCGGCCCTAGTCCTCGGCGGCCAAGTCGGGGCCAAAGCCGCTGCTGTTTGGGCCAAGCGCATCTCCGAAAACCAACTGCGTTGGGCTTTTTTGCTTTTGGTGCTTTATGCCAGCCTGCGCAACCTCGGCGTCATCGGCGATACCCCTGCAACCGCCCTTCCCGGAATCGCCAATGGCATCCCGTGGGTCAAATTACTGCTTTCTCTGGCACTCGGTTTCCTTGCTGGAAACTGCGCCGTCTTTTTCGGCGTGGGGGGCGGCATTGTCATGGTGCCTGGCTTAGTCCTCGCCGTCGGTGGATTCCCTATCACCGAGGCCATGGCCACCAGCTTGTTGGCGATGGTGCCGACGTCGGCGATCGGTTTGCGCTTGGCAATTAGCGATGGTCGTGTCGACCGCAACGTAATTCCCAAGCTGCTGCCCGCGACATTCTTGGGGGCAATCGTTGGCGTGGTTTTGCGCAATTACCAACTCGCTCCCGCCGAACTCTCATGGTTGTTTGGGGCGTTTTTACTGTGGGTGGCGATCGAAATTTTGCGCCGCGGCAAATAACTGCCTACGGCGCAACTCAAGCGGCCAGCCTGCTCCTTTGCGGGGGCCAAATCCACCAATCACAGCCCGTTAAGAAGCGTTTTGCTGCCTTTCCGGATCTGCGCTGGCGACGTAAATTTTAACCCGGTTACGACCGG
>CAZMDZ010000002.1:11267-14518 GCA_964565175.1 uncultured Planctomycetales bacterium | reverse complement strand
GGCTTCCTTGGCCCTATAGAGAGCCTTGTCCGCTTCGTTGACCAGCTCCATGACGTCGGGGCGATCGATGCCGTCGGCGGAGGCGACTCCAAACGAAGACGAAATTTTGACCAGGCGGCCATCTTCGGCGCGAATCTCTTGCTTCACCAATAAGGCGCGACAACGTTCGGCGATTTCAGCCGCTTGGATGATGTCGGTGTTCGGTAAGACCAATAGGAATTCTTCGCCACCCCAACGACCAACGTGGTCACCTTGGCGAATGCAAGCCCGCAGGCAATCCGAAACTACCTTCAAAACTTGGTCGCCAGTATTGTGACCAAATTCATCATTAATCGTCTTGAACTTGTCCACGTCCGTCATCACCACGCCTAATGGTTGACGGGCCCGACGGCTGCGATCCTCATCGACGCGCAGCGTGTTCATCAACGCCCGACGGTTGACTAAGCCGGTCAAGCTGTCTGTCATCGCTAGGGTCTCGTTGATTTTGCGCTGCTTTTCCAATTCCATTTGCAGCGCCATGCTCTTGGCGCCAGCGCGGAATCGAGCAAGTAACTCGATTTGATTGAATGGCTTGGCGATGAATTCATTGGAGAGTGCTTCGATGAATCCAGTTGCCAAATCCTCCTTCGTGCTACGTGAAGTAAGCATCAGAATGAAAGGTTGAAGCGGGCTTTCCTCATTCGCCTTGCGAATCTTTTTGCACAGCTCAATGCCAGTAAACCCAGGCATCTCCCAATCAGTAATGACCAATTCTGGGCGCTCTTCCTGGTAAATCCGCCACGCTTCTTTGCCGTCTTTGGCAATTAGCATCGGATAGCCCTCTTTCTGCAAGACCTTTTGAATAAGGCTGCGAATGACGGCGTCGTCATCGGCAATCAGAATCCTCATTGGGCTTTCAGGGATCTGGGTGTCTGCGTCGGGGTGGTTGGGGGACATGATCTCAGATAATTAGGCGCTTTTCTTTTGCTGGGCGAGACTCTGCCACTTAAGCAGGGCCTCTTGGAGGTCCATCTTTCGCAATGGCTTGGTGTAGTAATCATTCATACCAGCATCCAAGCATTTGCTCCTGTATCCCTTCATGGCATGCGCAGTCAGTGCAAGAATTTGAACTTCGCGTCCACCGGGCAATTCGCGGATTAAACGGGTCGCTTCCATTCCATCCAGCACTGGCATTTGGATGTCCATGAAAATCAATTCTTGGTGCAGTTCCTTAAAGCTGTCGACCGCTTCTTGACCGTTGGTCGCCAAGTCAACATGCATCCCAAATTGTTCCAGCATGCGTTTGGCAATGCGGGCGTTGGTCGGGTTGTCTTCCGCAACAAGTACATTCATTTTCGCCAAAGTGCCTTCCGTCGATGGAGCGGACCGAGCAGCAGCGGCGTTTCTTTCGGGGGCGCCCTTCCAGAACAGGTCTCTCAGTTCGAGAACTGGATAAGGCAAACCAATATGACGAAGGTTTGAGTCAGCGCCAGTGGCATCTTCCGAGCGAGAAAGCAGAATCAACTCTGCTTTCAACGGGTGCACAGTGGTCATGATTTCTGACACGGTGCCGTATTCTTGAACCGTTGGGTCGACGAACAAGTAGCCGCCGTCCTTAAGGAAATCTTGGCATTCTTGTGCCAACTGAACTTGGGGGCGTAAGGTGCGAACAGTTAAACCAATTCGCTTTAAACGACGGGCTAGGGTGTGGATCCCATGATCGGCCCGAGCGGCAATCAATACTTTGCCCTTGGCCGATGCCGGACGCAGGTCTTCGTTAATGCGCACCGGAATTTCGATGTGGAATGCGGTTCCGACATCGGTTTGAGAGTCGACTTCAATCCGCCCGTCCATCAAGTCCACTAAGCGACGAGTGATGGTCAAACCCAAGCCAGTTCCACCATGAACGCGGGTGGTGGAGCCATCGCCCTGAGTGAAGCTTTGGAAAATGGCTTCAATTTGGTCTTGCGGAATACCCTTGCCTTGATCGCGTACTTCCAACACCAGCAATGTGCCCGATGGGCCGCCCTGTTTCATCCGTGCCTTGAGGCTGACAGCACCGTTTTTGGTGAACTTAACTGCGTTGTCGAGCAGGTTATGGATCAACTGTTTGAGGCGGACTGGGTCACCAATCGCTTTACTGGGCATGTCCAGTGGAACGTCGTAGATGAACTGGAGTCCCGCTTCATTTGCCGTCAGCGCATGCAAGTTGGCGACGTCATCTAGGGCCGCCGAAAGGTCGAAGTTCTCTTTGACGAACTCAAAGCGATCCGCCTCGATTTTCGACAAATCGAGTACGTCATCCAAAATGGCCAACAAATCCTTGCCGCTGGTTTGCAAAAGATCCAGCAGGCTGCGTTGGTCTTCCAGGAGTTCCCCTTGACCCAACAATTCCGCAGTGCCCAAGATTCCGTTCATTGGCGTGCGAACTTCATGGCTCATATTGGTCAGGAATTCACGCTTCGCCTGGTTGGCTGCTTCCGATTTCTGCAACGCTTCGGTCGCACTGGCTTTGGCTGCGGCTAAATCGTGGACCGCGTCTTCGTTGCGGTACTGCTGAAGCAAATGGCTCCACAATAAAATGCGGGCTTTCTTTGAGCTGGCCAGCGCAAAGACGAACGAAGCCACGCAGAGGCCCGAAAGTACCCGTTCCAGCGAACTTGATTGCAAGGCTAGGGCAATCGTCGGTGGCGCCATGATGGCGACGGAAAAGCTCAAAAAGGTGACGGCTCGAGCCGACAGGGTGACCACAGCTCCTGAGGCGAGGCCAGACATCACCATGGTCAAAATGGCTCGGTGGGCGGTGTCCAGGTGAGGCATTGCCGCTAGGTAGCCCATGCTCCAAGCTAGGCCCGCTCCAGTGACCAGTGCGAAGTGCCACCAAAACAACTTCTTCTGAATTGTCTGCAGATCTTCCATCTGCAGGACTTTCCACGAGCGGTAACCCCGAGCACCTAAAACGCCTGCAAGTGCTCCCATCCAAAGCAGAAGCGTGGTTGTAGGGATGACGCCCTTCAGTAAAAAGAACACCACCAGCGCTACCAGTCCATGGCCGATGGCGGCGCTTTTCTCTTGCTGGTGCAAAGCAATGACCAAATCCCTATCAAGCTTGGCTTGATAAGGTTGCAGCGCTTTCAGCAAAGGGTTCACAGTTGGGGCTACGATGTAAGAGACAAGTCAGCAATTGCCTAGGATCTATCGGCCGGTTACCGATTTGCCCTAAGGCATAGCGCAAGGGCCCCTGCAATACGAAAGGGGTTGGAACAGAACGC
>CAZMDZ010000002.1:8884-11257 GCA_964565175.1 uncultured Planctomycetales bacterium | reverse complement strand
AATACGAATGAGTTTGATCATCTCCGCATTGACATGTTCTCTTTCGGCTGTTTTGGCTCCCCAGCTTCAGGAGCAAAGTGCCGAAATACCTGCCGGAATTCCCCATCCGACACTCCCTCAGACCCTGCACCGATGGGAGGATTTTGCAATCGGGGACATAGGGACCGACGATTTATCCCTATGGCATCGCATGGATCCGGGCGAATTGCTAGCCGGAACCATGGACACCAGCTACCGCCAGGCTCGTCTCAAACGGGCGGAAACCTTAGCCGGGCTTAACGATTGGAGCGAGCAAGAGCTGCTGGATTGGATCGCAATGACGGCTCCATTGCCTGTGCAGATCGAGTTTTCGGTGGTTCAGGTCGACGGCAAAGAGGGCAATGGCATGGATGGAGTCCTCGCTTCGGGAAGCCAGCCCCTCTATCCGGGGGTTGCAACCTCTTTGGGCCAGCAAAGCGCCCAACCCGTCGTTTCCGAGCTTGACGTCGAAATTGCCTCGGGCTCAAGCATCGCCGATCCTGAAATGAAGTGGATGTTTGAAGGGGTTTCGTTGGCGGTGGCCGCAGTTCCGGTGGGCCAAAGCCAATGGTGGGTAGAGCTTGCTTTGACGATCAGTCAGTCGGAAGGCGGCGACGTCATCGATACCGGCAATCAGGGGATTACGGGTAAAGGCAGAGAGAAAGCCCGTGTGCTCGAATTCAGCGGGCCGATTTTGACCACCGCTGGTCAAGCCGCCGTGGTCCGTTTGCCGGGTTTTTCAACTGGTTCTCATGTGGAAGTAAGACTGCAATTGGACGGAAAAGCTCAACCTACAGTTTTCCCCGCCGGGGGCTACCTGGCGGTGGATTTGCCAACCATGCCGCTCGATCCCGGCTTGGGCGCCTTACTTCGGAATTCCAGCGAAAATTTTGTTTGGTCTTCTCCGGCGGGCATGCTGATCCTGGACGCTGACTCCGGCACCATGATCGCCGAGGAGTTAGCGGCAACGGCCGCGGATGTCGTCGGTGCGAAGCTGGCGGTGACCGTAAGCAGCCGCAAGGGAGCCAATGCGCCATTCCTTACCCTTCCGGGGGTGGTTGGGCGTGATTACACCTTCGCCGCAGGGCAAGCTTATGACGTTCTAACCGATTGGGACGTCGAAGTCGCCAGTGAGTCGCGGATCCCAGCCCCACGTTTCCATCGCGTTTTCGAGGGCGTGTCGGGCCTCATTCGCGCCACTTCAGCAAGCGGCGGCCTGGATGGAACCGAGCTGGATATTGAATTTAGCCAGATCTCGATGGGGGAATCGACTGCACTCAAGCTGGGCGGCGAAAAACTGCCGGTCAATGATGCCAACCGGCGGATGGGCCCAGTCCATGTGTTGGTGGAGCGCCCCATCCGCACCGTCAGCCTGTTTCAATGGAACGGGGCTTTGACCGAAGTCGGGATCACAAAATCCATGCCCAAGGACCTTGGCTGGGGCAACCAGCTGCGGCTGGAGTTCAAGGCCACCGAGTCCGTAGACGGCTGATTTTCATGTTGGCTGGACTTTGGGAGATTTATGCTACTCCCAATGCTCCAGCCTCTTTCCCTGTTCCTACTCGCGGTGCCGCTGAGCGCTTGCGCCAGCCTGGACACCCAGACCCTGGCCACAGCCGACGCCACTCCAACCCTCGGTGCACAAATTCTGCCCGAGCACTTGGTGCCTCGGCGGCCGTCGCTTTCCCCCGACGGCTCTCGCCTTGCCTACAGCCATAGCGGCGACATCTGGGTCGCAGACCTGGCAACCGGCAGCGCCACCCGCCTAACCGCGCACCCTGGTTACGACACTTCACCAATCTGGTCGCCAGATGGCAGCAAGATCGCCTTCGCAGGTAATCGTCACGGAAACTTTGACGCATTCGTGGTGGCTTCCGCCGGTGGCGAACCCCAGCGTTTGACTTGGTTGTCGGAAACCGAAAACCTTCACGGTTGGGTTGATAATCAAACTCTATTGATGGGCATGACCCGAGACCGTTGGTACAACCGTTACGGTCGTGGCCAAGGGTTGTGGACAGTGACATTGGAAGGCAACACGCCGGAATTGCTAGGCGATTTCCCGGCCGGCCGTAGCACCGTTTCGCCGGATGGCAGCAAGGTGGTTTATGAGCGCGGTTCGGGCGACCAACGGCGTCGGGCTTATCGCGGACCGGCGAACAATGACTTGTGGATCTTCGATCGCAACACTGGAGAGCACAAGCAGCTGACGGATTCGGAAGGCAGTGAATTTTGCCCGAGAAAACGATTTTGAAATTTCCGTGAAAGGCGGTGGTCATAACTCTGCTGGAACCGCTGTGAGTGATAGTGGTTTCATGATCGTTCTTTCTCTAATGCGTCGGGTTATGGTGAACAACC
>CAZMDZ010000002.1:2278-8874 GCA_964565175.1 uncultured Planctomycetales bacterium | reverse complement strand
GTGATCGCAAGTGCAAGGAAAACAGTGCCGAACGCGATCTAGGCTTGTGGAGTGTTTCTTCGGGCGGCGGCAAAGCCAAGCTGATTCACCACCCTGGTAGCAAAACCTCATTGCGCTATCTCAGCGTGCGTTCCGATCAAAACCTTGCCATTTGTGAACTGGGCGATTCCTTTGTCCAGATTGATCTGAATAGTGGGGTGGCGACTGAACTCAAAGTTTATGGCGGGGTTGATTCGCAAATTCCCAGCAAGTCAACGGTGACCGTTAGCAGTGGAGCTTCGGACTTGGCTGTCTCGCCGGATGGCGAAACCATTGTTTTTGTGGCGCGAGGCGATCTTTACGCGATGCGCAAGCATGACAAGATCGAACGGGCGGCGCGAATTACGTCGGCGCCGGCGATGGATGGAAACCCAGTGTGGGTGGAAGACGGCAAGGCATTGCTGTTCGTGTCGGAACGCCACGGAAACGGTGAGATTTACAAAGTCACCACTTCCGACGAAGACACACCGTTTTATCTCGAACGCAACTTTGTTGAAACAAGGTTGACTACCACGGATGCCAATGAGTCTGCCGTTTCGCTGTCGCCAGATGGCCAAACTTTGGCTTGGGTGCAAGGCAACGGTCGCTTTGTCGTCGGTGATCCGAAAACGTTGGAAGTGAAGCGTGAGATTTTCAACGGTTTCGAAGGCCCAAACTACAGCTGGTCTCCTGATTCACAGTGGCTGGCCTACTCGGTTTCGGATGATGATTTCAATTATGAAATCTATCTGTCCCGTGTTTCGGTGGAAGGTGCCGCCGCTGACGCGCCCGGAGTTCAGCCTTACAACTTAACCATGCATCCGGACGACGATACCAGCCCAAGCTGGTCGCCAGATGGCCGCAAGTTAGTCTTTACTTCCCGCCGTCGCATGTTGGATGAAACCGATGTATGGATTTGCCACCTGCGCAAGGAAGATGTTGAGATGACCGAGCGCGAGCGGTTGGAAGCGGAAGAAGCGCGCGCCAAGGCGAAGAAAGAAAAGGCGAAGAAAGAAAAAGAGAAGAAAGAAAAGGAGAAAAAGGAGAAAAGCAAGAAGGACGAGCCGGGCAAAGAAGAGCCGAAGGCAGAGCCTAGTGGAAAGCCAAAGCAGGATCCGACTGCCGAACCTGCTAAGGAAGAAACTGCCGACCAAGCCAGTGACGGCAAAGACGAAGATGAGAAGGAGGAAGAAAAAGAAGAAGTCGAGCCGACCGTCATCGATTTTGACGGCTTACGTGACCGCTTGCGCCGCTTGACTCGTGCTGAAGGAAATGAGTCGGCATTGGGTTGGGACCCAAAGTCCGAAAAGGTTTACTTCAACGCTACCTTGGGTACGCGTTTGACTTCTGGCACCTCAGGCGACACCGGCTTCTTCGAAGTGGAAATTCATGATGGAGACCCCGAGAAGTTGTCGTCGTCCACTGTGTCGTCGTTCCTTACCGGTGAAAAAGAGGTCTACTACGTGCGCTCAGGCAAGGTCCAAGCCCGAGGGGGTAAGGAGACTAGCTACCCCTTCTCGGTGCGCATTCGCGAAGATCGTTCGGCAGTTCGTTCGGCGACCATCGACCAAGCATGGCGAGTGATGCAAGATTGGTTCTACGATCCGAAATTCCATGGAGTGACCTGGAGTGAAGAACTTGCCAAGTGGAAGCCGATCGCCATCGCCGCATCTACGCCGGAAGATTTCGAAGACATCATGAACTGGATGCTCGGTGAGCTGAACGCGAGTCATATGGGCTTCTACGGAAGTGGCGGTTTGGCTGCGGCCGAGGTCGATAGTACGGCTACTGGAACAATCGGAGTGATCTGGGACCACAACTACACCGGTCCAGGTCGCAAGGTGCTGGAAGTCATGCCAGAAACTCCTGCCGCCCGTGACGCCAGTGAGCTGCAAAACGGCGACGTCGTTTTGGCGATTGATGGCATCAGCTTGGCCGAAGATGGCAACTGGGATCGATTGATGGCGGGCACCTCCGGCCAAGAAACCATGCTGACGGTGACCACCGATGGCGAGCAGCACGACGTGTTGATTCGTCCAGCTGGTTATTCCGCTTTGCGCGGTGCGATGTATGACCGGCGCGAGCGCAACTTGGCCAGCAAAGTAGAGACCGGCAGCAAGGGCCAGCTTGGTTATCTCCATATTCAAGCCATGGGCACACCCAGTCTGTTGGATTTCGAGCGCAAGCTGTACGCCGCAGGTCACGGCAAGGACGCGTTGTTGATAGACGTTCGCGATAACGGCGGCGGTTGGACCACCGACATGGTTTTGAGCATGTTGATGGTCAATGACCACGCCTTCACCATTCCTCGTGGAGGTGGAGTCGGCTATCCGCAAGGGCGTCGAATCTTCGGCACCTGGAACAAGCCTGTGGTGGTGTTGTGCAATGAAAATTCGTACTCCAACGCCGAAATCTTCTCTTGGGCGATCAAAACACTGAAACGCGGACCCCTCGTTGGCAAACAAACGTTTGGTGCGGTGATTTCTACTGGAGGCCAAGGCCTACTCGGTGGAGCTTTCATCCGCATGCCGTTCCGTGGCTGGTACGTGCGTGATGACGCGGGTACCAACATGGAATTAAACGGTTGTCCGCCGGATTACCCGGTGGAGAACTTACCTGGTGATTACGCTTCCGAGCGTGACCGCCAACTTGAAAAAGCAATCGAAATCGGGCTTTCGCTCGTAAAGTGATGCATTCCATGGGTCCTGCTTCGGTGGGGCCCGAAAACAACGCTCCATTGTTGGCACCATGATTTTTCCTACACAAGAAACTGAGGCTTCTGGCGGCTTTTTAGAACAAGTCAGTTCTGCGTTTAGCGGTGACCTGTTCATGTCGTGGGAGTTCTGGACGGTGATGTCCGTCATCCTATTGATCGGAGAAATCCTGACGGCTGGATTTTTACTCGGCGCCTTGGTGCCGGGCACCATCGTAGCGGCGGTTCTGGCCGGGTTTGGCTGGAGCTTCCAAGCGCAACTCTGGGGTTTTGTAGCAGGCACCCTGGTGGGCTTGTTCTTAATCCGACCGATGCTTCTGCGTCGATTGGATGTAGAAGGCGAGCCTTCCAATGTCGACGCTTTGTGCGGTTTGGATGGCGAAGTGGTGGAAGAAATCACCGATCGCCAACCGGGCCGGGTTCGGTTGCGTTCGGAAGAGTGGCGGGCAACCGCAACTCAAGCCATTCCCGCTGGTGCGCAAGTACGCGTGCTCGGTGTGACTGGCAACACTCTTGAAGTCGAAGCCCTCGGCTAATCCGATTCCAATTTTCCCGTTTCTCAGTCCAAACAAATGCTCTACTTAGTTGGTACCTTTGTCGTCTTCGCCATTGTTCTTGCAGTCTTTGGACTCAAGGTCGTGCACCAGGCGGAAGTCGTCGTCATCGAACGTCTTGGTAAATACAGCCGCACGCTGCAGCCAGGCATCAATTTCATTTTCCCAATTGTGGATCGGCCGCGGGCCATTGCTTGGCGATCGATCGTCACCAGCCTTAAAGGGGTGAATGTTGTGAAGGAGGAGCACACCGCTTGCGTCGATTTGCGTGAGCAGGTGTTCGACTTCCCCAAGCAGTCAGTGATTACATCAGATAACGTCGTCATTGAGATCAATGGCTTGCTCTACTACCAAATCACAGATCCAAAGCGCGCCGTTTACGAAGTTGCCAACTTGCCTAACGCAATTGAAAAGTTGGCTCAAACTACGCTGCGTAACATCATCGGAGACTTAGGTTTGGACCAAACGTTGTCGTCGCGCGATGACATCAACTTGCAGATGCGCGCGGTGCTTGACGAAGCCACTGATAAGTGGGGAGTGAAAGTGAACCGTGTCGAGATTCAAGACATTGATCCGCCCCATACGGTGCGTGAAGCGATGGAAATGCAGATGAAAGCCGAACGTGAGCGGCGCGCCGTGATTCTGGAAGCCGAAGGTGTGAAACGGGCACAAGTGCTGCGCGCCGAAGGTCACCGGGATGCCGACATTGCCCGCGGCGAGGGTGATCGTCAGTCCAACATCTTGCGCGCGGAGGGTGAATCCAAATCGTTGCAGTTGGTGGCAGATGCTTTGCGCGGAGAAAATTTGGATCCTTCTCAGTACTTGATCGCGACCAAATACCTGGCCACGCTGGGGGAAATCGGCGGATCGGAAAGCCGTGCAGATAAGACCATCTTCGTCCCGTACGAAGCCACTGGAGTGATGTCTAGTGTTGGGATGTTGAAGGAAATGTTTACCGCCACCGGTGGCCCCTCCGGCGCGATTTCGCCGCCTAAGCCGCCAAGCGCCTAAGGCATTCCTCGACGGCGATTGCCAGGCGTTCTCTAGCACCTAGTTCGCTGCCAAAGCCTGCAAGTCCTTCACCAGGGCTTGCAGGTTTTCTGCATGATGGGCAATCGGCAGATGGGCGGGCGTTGGTGTTTGATAGCGCTCCAGAAAACCGAGTGGAAAGCCAAGCTGGAAGGCGGGATTGAGGTCGTAGTGAGGGGTAAAGCTGACGTGTAGGACCTCAGCTGCAGTGCACTCCAATTCGGCCAAGGCTCGATGCCAATGACCATGAGCAGGCTTGTAACTTTGAACTTGCTCGGCGGAAACGAACAGCTGAACGTCGGCCTGCAGCTGATTCTTCGCGGTTTGCAGTAAAACATCGTGATCGCAATTGCTGAGCAGGCCGACGGTGGTGATGGTGGCCAATTGTTGCAAAGCGTCGACGGTATCTGCGAACGGCGGCCATTGTGCCTGGCTGGCAGCAAAGGCCTCTCCCTCGGCAGTGGAAGGCTCCACTCCACACACTTGCAAGCATGCTTGACGGTTGTTTTGGCTGAGAATCTCGCGGTAAGGCATCCATGGGCCACTCTCCAACTCGATTTCGATCGGCCCGCGAGCCAGCAAAACTTTGCCGACCTGGTCGAGGTGGCGGGCAAGCGAGGGCATTTGCCGAAGAGCTTCCGCTTGACCGCGTTGCCAATCAATCAAAGTGCCGAAGCAGTCGAAGGTCACCGCGCGGTAGGGGAAGCTCATGGTGGATTTTAGCAAGGGAAAGTTCTGGAGCAGGGACTGAGTGCCTGTCTACAGACCCCGCCGAAGTGGTTGAATTAATCCGAGTTTCCCCCATAAAGCGCGGGGGCGCAGCCGTACAACAGACCATCATGTCCGTTCAAGCTGCCGTTACCTGTCAAGACTTGCATGTGCGCTTAGGTCGCACCGAGGTCCTGACTGGTGTAGACCTGCAGGTAAACCCCGGCGACTTGTATGGCTTGTTGGGGCGAAATGGTGCGGGAAAAACCACTTCGATGCGCGCCATGCTCGGCTATCAGTCCTTCCAAAAGGGCAATGCCCAGGTCTTTGGAGTCGATGCCAATCATTTGCACCAAGTCCCAGAGCCAATTGGCGTGGCATTAGATCCACCTGGCTTGGACGACAGCTTGACCGTGCGCCAAAATCTGGAGTTGGCCCGAATCCGAGGCGGCATTCGTGTGGGCCGCAGTGTCGACGAAGTTTTGGATCTCGTCGGCATGCAACACCGCGCCGGACACTACGGCGACCGTCTTTCTCACGGCCAAGGCCGACGGGCTGCCGTCGCTCGCGCTTTGCTTGGGGATCCCAGGCTTTTGGTTCTCGATGAACCGCTTTCCGGTTTGGATCCTCAGGGTGTGGAAACCCTGATCCAGCTGTTTCTCCACCTCAGTCGAGATCAAGGGGTAACGGTGCTGCTTTCTAGTCACCATTTGCGCGAGGTCGAGCACGTCTGCACGCGGGTGGGCATGATTGAAGGCGGGAAAACGGTGCTCGAGGGCGAGGTCAAAACTTTGTTGCAGCAGGCTGGCGATGGCTTGCGTGTGCATTGCAAGCAAACGGATCTTGCGCTTCAATTGATGAGCCAGTTCGCTGGTATTCGCGAAGCCGTCGTTGGCACCACCGACGGTGAACTTCGCGCCCAGCTCGATGCCGATTGCAATTTACAATCCCTGCTGGAACAGTTGGTGCAAGCAGATTGCGGCGTGGACGAGTTCACCCGCGAGCGAGCCAGCTTGGTCGACGTCTTCCAGGCCGCTGTCGAATCACCCGATCAACCCTCCACCAAGGAGGCGGCAGCATGACCGGCTTCTTGCGTGCACTGCGCGGTGAGCTATTCCTGCTGCGGAGTCGGCGGTCTATTCGCCGCGCTCACATCATGGTCGCATTGGTTGCGGTTTTGCATGTCATCGGTTCCTATTTCATTCTTCAAGCGCAAGCGGGCGTCGATGACTTAAAGCCCGAAGACATTGCTGGGTGGAACTTTTGGCCTCGAGTCGCCGCCAGCTCCAAAGCGGCGATGTACTTCGTTGAAGTGGTTGTACTGGCGTTGATCGCGGGCTCTTTCCCGTCTGAAATTAGCGGCGGCGTTGCCCGCGACCCCTTGGTGCGACGAATTTCGCGGCCGGCATTGACCGTGGCTCGTTCATTGGCGGCGATGATTTTGCCGCTGATGCGGCCAAGATCCTGGATGAGCCGGCTGCCGTAGCTTCGACGAAGTTTACTGACGATGTATGCCAACTTCCCTTACCTACAAGGGCCGAAGGTGAATGGTGGTCCAATATGGAAGAGATATT
>CAZMDZ010000002.1:0-2268 GCA_964565175.1 uncultured Planctomycetales bacterium | reverse complement strand
TCGGCAGCTCTTTTTGATGGCGGTCCGATCCTCGATGAAGGGGACATCATTTTCGACGAGATCGACGTAAAGGAGCCGATTCAGCTCGCCCTCTTGCACGGCGTGCCCGCGATTCTCGCTTTGGGCGCATTTGCCGTCGCCTTATCGGTTGCCTTCCGCAAGGGCGTGGTTGCCGTTGGCGTAGGTTTAGGCATAGTCCTCAGCGCGCGCATTTTGCACGAGCCGTTGGGGGAGTCCGCTCCCTGGTTCTTCGCCGATACTTTGGCAGGTCTTGGCCCCGACTCTTTCCTCGAACAAGCGGCCGGTTTTTCGCTCGGCCTGAGCAATTACTATCCTGAGAGTTTCGACGCCGTTGTCGCTAAGGGCTGGTACGCCCCGCTTCCCACCTTGGCAGCCTTTATCATTGCTGCCCTCTTGCTGTTCCGTCGCCGTTCCTTGTGAGCGGACAGGTTCACGCTTCCATCCACTCCACCCTTCTAGCATGACCACTGATTCCAACCGCGTCGCACACGGCTTGCTTTGCGTGGCTCTTTGCTTTCTAGCCTCTTGCACCTTTCGCACCGAGCCGGAACCCTTGCCCAAAGGATTCTTCGCGCTCGAGGCGGCCACTCATCAAGCTGAGCAACCCACTGGCTGGATCGGCGCCAGTTTAGAAATGAACGACGCCGACAGCTTGGAGTCGTTGGACATTATGCCCGGCATTCGTGTTAGCTCGGTGGTGGAAGGCGGACCCGCAGATGCCACCGGCCTGCGAATCGGTGACGTCTTATTGAGCTTCAACGGCGTCCCTACCGACGATCCCGACCGCTTGGATTCGATGTTGCTTGCCATGACATTGGCGCAAGAAGCCGAGTTGGAAATTCAACGTGGCAACGAAGTGCTCGCAGCAAAGGTGCTAGTTGAGTTGAAGCAGGACAGCCAGTTACACAGTATGTATTTTGTCGATCGCGCGCTGCTTAAGTTTGCGGTCCGTAACGATCCAGGAAATGGACGCTATCCGATTGTCACTCATCTTGCTGATGAGTCCTCGTTGAAAAGAGCAAAGGTCAAAGTTGGCGATCGCATTCTTGAGTTTCAAAAGCGAGACCCAGGATCCGCCGGTGAACTGATTCGTCGGGTCAAGCAGGAATTGCAGCCCGGCGACTTGGCCCACTTTATTGTGCAAAGTGGTGATGGTGAACCGCGCAAAGTTAAAGTTCGTGCATGGGAACCCGAGATGGTTTTGAATAGCATCGGCTTGTGGCCCATCTTTGGGTGGGATGCAGACCGTCAAGAAAATCGTTCTACTTTTGAACTTGGCGATTTCATTCTGTTTAGCATTTTTAAGGTTCAACGCGTAGGAGAAGTACGCCACTGGTCGGTACTGTCTCTATTCCACTGGGAAACCGGCCGTCCAACTTTGCTGACTTTGGAGGACCAATCATGATGCTGAGCTTGGCTCTGCTTGCCGCTGCACCGCAGGTTAATTTTTCGCGCTTCGTGCACGATGTGCCAGGCCAGATTATTGAAACCCAGCGCATGGATGCCGACGGCGACGGCTTGGTAGAGTTTTGGTTAGCGAGCCTCGAAGGGGATCGCCGCTACTTGAACCTGTTTGAGCAATTGCCCGGCGGTGGATATCCGGCCGAACCAAGCAAGCGCTTCCCGGTCCCCAAAGCGGTGGTTGCTTGGGCGGTCGGTGATTTTGTCGCCGAAGACGAACCTGTCGCAGAGTTGATGTTCACCACCCGTGACGCGGTTTACTTGCAACCGTTAAGTGGAAGGCCGACCAAAATTCACAGTCAAGGTTTCTTGTTGGATGTTCCTGCGTCGGATCAATTGCCGGTATGGGAAGAAGTCGCCGACATCAATGGCGATGGCTTAGACGACATCCTCCTGCCAACGCGCACGGGCTACTTGATGCTGCAGGGTTCCGGCGAAGTGATCGCCGAGATTCCGTGGCAACCGCGGGAGGCGCGAGCTCCGGTTGCCGCTCGCGATTTGTTCGGTGGTGCAGCAACTGCCACCGTTTCGAGCAGCAAGCTGGAAGAATTATTTGTTCCCAATGAGAGCGCCGGAATCCTTGAAAAGCCGCCGCTGATTTACAGCTCGATTAGCCTGCCAAGACCGGTATTGGTTGACGTCAATGGCGACGGTTTGCTGGACTTCTCCTTTCTCGAAGAGCTGCGCTTGCGCGTCCATCTGCAAACTCCGGAGCACACTTTTAAACGCAACCCGCAAAAGAAATTCAATATGCCGGGCCTTGGAGGTGCGGATAACGAAGAGCTG
>CAZMDZ010000001.1:30047-44408 GCA_964565175.1 uncultured Planctomycetales bacterium | reverse complement strand
ATGAGTCTCGATCGATTGGAGGTGATTGGTAAATGGATGGGCTTGCATGGCGATGCCATTTACGGAACGACCGCCAGCCCGTTCCCGCATTTGGATTGGGGGCGCTGCACGGTCAAGAGCGAAGGCGGTCGAACGAAGTTGTACTTGCATGTCTTCGATTGGCCGTTGGACGGTCGTTTGGTTTTACCGGGTATTGGCAACAAAGTGATTGGCGCTAAGTTGATGTCGGCGCCCAAGGCGGTGATTGCCGCGGCCAAGATCGACACTGACATTGCGGTGCGCATGTTGCCGCGCCGACCGCCTAACCCGCACCTCAGTGTGATTGAATTGGAAGTGGAGGGTGAACCGATTGTGTATTTGCCGCCGCAAATCCACGCCGCCAGTGATCAGCTGGTCAGCAGCCTTAGCGTGGAACTGCGCGCGCCGTCGGCTAGCTTGGAGGTGCACTACACCTTAGATGGCAGCACGCCAACCAAGGATTCGCTGCGCTATCGCAACCCGCTTAACTTGACTGCCGATGCCGTGGTGTCCGCGCGTTGCTTCCACGATGGAGTAGCGGTGACGTCGGTTGTTCGGCGCAAGTTCCGCCGGGTCGAACCGCAAGCCGCCGCATCGGTGGTGGACCCGAAGCCTGGTTTACGCCAGCGCGTGTTCGGCGGCAAGTGGGACAAACTGCCCAACTTCGACAAGCTGACGCCGATGCCCGGTACGATTGTTGAGTCGGTCGCGTTGCCAGCTGGCACTACCCCGGAATATCAGGGCCGCGTGTTGGATGGCTACCTCCACATTCCATCCACCGGTTTGTACCGCTTCGCCTTAACCAGTGACGACGGCTCGCGTTTGTTGATCAATGACAAGTTGGTTGTTGATAACGACGGCTTGCACGGATCGGAAACCGTCGAAGGCACTGCCGCGCTGGTTGCTGGTCCCCACAAGATCCGCGTCGAATACTTCAACAAAACCGGTGGCGCCACGCTGAGCCTAAAAATGTCGGAAGCCTCCGAGCCATGGCAACCAGCCACAGGTTTTTTCCATGACTAGCGAATGAAAAAACTGTCGATTCCATTTGCAGACACCGTTCTTCTACTGTGCCTCCTCTTCCTATACGGAGCGGGTGCAGGCCTTTGGGATCCTCAAGCTATCGAATATGACGTCGTCCGATTGGACTCGGAAGGCATAGTTTTTTCAATGAGGAACCAATTGACCGGTTCAAGGCCGAGCAAATTGATTATTCCCAAACCGTCGAGATTGCCGAACGCATCCATAAAAAGTTCCGTGCTGAGGCCACCGCATCTAAGGTTTGGTTGAAGGTTGACGGAGAAGCCAGAGTCGGTTGGAACAATCGCCTAGTGGATGTGATTTACGGACTCGTCGAATTCCAACTCGCGCGCTGGGATGAATTGATTTATCAAGTCAACGAGGAGCCCGGGACGGTAGTGGAAGTTGGTTTGCATGAACACGCAGTGCTTTTGTCGATGGATTTATTGGATACCAAAAATGCTCGGCTCGACTTATCCACTCCATGGATTGCGGAGCAGGGGATATGCCTGGTGGTGATGGGTGCAGGACAATGGGCTGTTTCCGGCGCGCGCGCATTAGCTCGGCAAATGGGAGGACCCCAACTGCAAATTGGCTGCGAGCAAAAATTGCAAGCCAAGGCGGTGGCGCGGCCGGAGCATGTGGTTCGTTCTAGCGTGGACTTCGCCGTCGAATTTGAAATAGGCGCCGACGGGGAGATGCGGGTGGCGGGGCGGGAGATCTCTACTGACGCTCAAATGGTAAACCTACTTCGTCAGGATGGAGGAGCAGGTGCGGGGAAATACTTGGTCCTGGTCGACCAAGAAGCAGGTGTAGTTGACCTTCGCAATTTGCTGCTGTGGTTGGACAACGGTGTTGACAGGATCAACAAGCAAGCGGACCGAATCGCCAACAACCGCGCATACTGCCAAGTGGGTAACGAGAAGATTTACGAAGTCGTGTACGAGGATTGCAGTGCTTCCATCTCCATGGAATTTGCTCCCCGGGTTGGACGTCGGCTCGTGTTGAACGGCGCGGAGTTCGAATGGAATGCACTTTATACCGATCAGGCGACCCTAATTTCGGAATACGTCACCTCCTCCCGAGGACGGAGAACGGTTGGCGAAACGCAGCGTTGGATGCGCAAAGCGTTTGGCCCAGATGCAGTAGTCTTTTGTGATCAAATCCTTGAGGTCCGAGCTGACCAAGTGCCAGCGCGATGAAAGGGTGAATTCTTTCCGAGCCCAATGCGGAACAGAAGTGAGCCGAGCTACAAAACTCATGCGCTCAATGCCGTGGTCAACTCGAGCAATCCACTCGGTTGAATGACCACCGCTTGAGCGTGCACCCAATGACCGCTAAGGAGCAGCGGCAAATCCAGGGTAAACTCCGCAGTCCCATGAATTGGAGTGATTGCATAACCCAACTTGCGGAATGGCGGACTTAACAACACTGTGCCTTGAGGCAGCGCGGTCGGCCCATTGCCGGTTGGCGAAGCCCAAAACCGAACGCGACTTCCCGGCTGGCAATTCGAAGCACTGATCGTTCCAGAGGTACCAGCTACGAGGTCATCCAAATGCAACCAAGGGGAGGCATGACCCCAAATCTGCACCGTGCCATGAAGCTTGGATCCACCTTCGCCATATCCGAACAGCGCGTCCGGAACAAAGTCACGATGGCCGTCGCCGTTGCCGGCAATGCTGGTCGGATAACTGCCATAAGAAACCCAGCCCGCCGAGAAACCCAACACCGCGGATGTGGCACCAGAGATTAATTCGACTTTGCCAGCGCGTGACTTGCCGCCCGCATCGGCGCCGGGCGACGAAACCAAGTAGTCGGAAATGCCGTCGCCGTTGAGGTCGCCGAGTTGGGCAACCGCCTCGCCGAAACCAGCGCTGTTGGAAATCGAAAGGGTGGCGAGCGCGGTGCCGCTCCAACCCGAATACAAAGTGACGTTGCCGCCATTGGGAAACTCCGGCGCGCCGATCATGAAATCGGCATAGCCGTCACCGTCGTAATCGTGGATGCCAGCCATCCCGGCGCCGAAATCGTCGCTGAACAAACGACCGTGGATTTCATAGCGCAAGCTGCCGTCGACGCCGGAGTACAACTTGACGACGCCGGTGCCCGACCAGCAGCGAACTAATAAATCATTGACGCCGTCGCCATCGGTGTCGCCGGCGGACGCCATGTCCCACGCCAGATACTCCGAAGCGGCACTGCCAGCGTGTTGATAAATGATCTGACTAGTCAAACCAGAAACCACTTTGAATTCGCCAGCATTCGAATTCGAATACGGCGTGCCCGCCGCAAAGTCATCAAAACCGTCGCCATCGACGTCGCCCAGCACCGCCAGCGAAGTGCCAAACCGCGTGCCGCCCGCAACCGAACTCAACCGCTCTCGCGTCGCCCCGCTATACAAATGAACCTTCTTCGACCCAGGCGCAGCGGCCACAAAGTCGTCGGCCTCATCCCAGTCGACGTCATCCATCCACTCCACACTCCAACCCATTTGGTAGTAAGCCGACATGCCGTCTTCCTCCCAAATGACTTCGGGTGGATCCTGCGCGGCCGCGGCATTGCAAAGCAGGAGAGTCCACAGGAGGGGTTGTAAAGGATGGAGCATAGGCGAATTTTCTCACAGATTGCGCCCGCCGACTGCAAATTCAGGTGGAACTTGAAGCCTATCCAATCGGCAAACAACCTGGCCCCAGCGGCTCGAACTGCTTGTATGTCAACAGGAACTCCTGATGACCCAGTTGCTCGCTCTTGGTTAATCCGCCAGCCGCAGTATTCATCACAGATTCGCGCAGTTCGGCGGCGACGTCTTCCAGGGTTACTTCACCCGACAGAATTGCACCGGCATTGATGTCCATGTCGCCGGACATGCGTTCATAAGTCTGTGGGTTTCCGCAGACTTTGATGATGGGCGACACTGCGCTGCCCACAACCGAACCACGACCGGTGGTGAAGACGATTAAGTGGCAACCACAAGCCATCAACTCACCAATCTCACCGACATCCGAGATATTCGGAAAACCGAAACGCACTTCACCATCGGGGATGACGTCGAGCAAATACAAACCACCTTTCGGCGGCACATCGCCCGGCTTGATTAAGCCATGCATCGGGCCGAAGCCGCTCTTGGCGTAAGCGCCCATCGACTTTTCTTCTTGAGTGGTCAGCTCACCTTCGGCGTTGCCGCTGGCAAAACTGCCGTGGCCGAGCACGCCGTAGTAGTGACGCGCTTTATCCACTGCCGTCACAATTTCCGCGCCCAGTTCTTCGGTCACCGCGCGCCGCGCCATGTGATGTTCGCAACCGATTAATTCACCGGTTTCCTCGAACATGCAAGTTGCGCCTTGCGGCACCAACTCATCAAACATTTTGCCGACGACCGGGTTGGCGGTCACGCCACTGGTGGCATCCGAACCGCCGCAAATGGTGCCGATGATCAATTCATCTACACCCATCGGTACGCGTTCTTGCGCATCTAACTCGGCACGCATATCGGCGACCAACTCGCGACCGCGATTCACCGTGGACAAGGTGCCGCCATCTTCCTGAATGACCAACACTTCGGCGCGGCGCCCACTCTGACGCACGAACGCCGCCAACTCTTGCCGGGCAAAACTTTCGCATCCCAAGCTGACCAGAACCACACTCCCCACATTCGGATGAGTGCAAATCTGCTCGAGTACACGATGGGCATAAGCATTGGGATAGCATCCCGGGAAGCCGATCATGTGCACGCCATGCTCGCGCAATGGCATGGTGATTTCGCGCGCCACGTGGTGCGCGCATTCCACTAAGTAAACAACCGCAACAACGTTGCGAATACCTTTGCGCCCGTCCTTGCGCAGGAAGCCGGTGAGTGCAGTCATTGAATTACTGGGCCGAGGGCTGCTCGATTAGTTCGCCGCGCTTGTAGGTCCGCAAGTAATCACTTTGCAGATTGTGAGTGTGAACATAATCGCCAAGTTTCACGCTTTCGGTGAGCGAGCCAATCGGTTCGCCAAACTTGATCACCTTGTCGCCAGCCTGCAAATCAGTCAAAGCCAACTTGCAACCAAGGGCGACGTCATTTTCAAGCTGGAAGGTCACGCCGTTACCGCGGATCATGGATCCGGCGCTCAACTTGCGCGTTGCCACGCAGATGTTGTCGTCGGGATGAATTTGGAGGACGTCCAGGGGTTGGGGCATCAGGAGCTAATTTGGAGGCCGTAAATGCGTTGGGCGTTGCCGCTGAAGAAGGCGGTTTGGGTTTGCTGAGATTGCGAACTCATGAGCTCGCGCGCCCAGGCCACCCATTGAGACAGGTCAACTTCCGCCAGCAGGCTGACCGGCCAATCGCCACCAAAAATCAATCGCTCAGTACCGAAATGGGCAGCGACGTGGTCCAAAACCAGCTGGAGCTGCGCGATCGGGTCGGCGTCGGATTGGAGGTGGTTGACCAGACCGGACACCTTACAGGCTACATGAGGAAGCTCAGCAAGGCGAGCGGTGTATTCCTGCCAGGCCGCCATGGCGATGGGGTCCCCGAGCGGCGGATTGCCGCAATGATCGAGAATAAACTGCGTTCGCGGGGCCTCTAGGGCCAAATCAATCACCAATCGCAGCTGATCGGGGCGCACGCAGAGATCAAAGCAAAGGCCGCGGTCGGCGAGTTGGGCGACGTTGCGGCGGAACAGATCGTGCTGGCTGGTTGAGTCGTCTACGGCTTGTAGTAAACGCCTTATGCCAACGAGTTTAGGGTGATCAATCCGGTCGAGGTGGGCGTTGAAATCAGCGGATTCGGGCCGCCCGGAAGCAACCACGCCGAGAATTCCGTTGGCTGGATCGCTGGCCAGCTGACAAAAGTGAGTGGCTTCGCTGACCTGATCGCCTTCGGCGACGTCGACTTCCATGAACACAGTGCCGCGTATGCCGAGGGCGTCCCCTTGTTGGCGGTAGCGGGCGAGGTCAAAGGTTTGCTGCAGCGTCGGAGCCTCGGCCAGCCAGGGGTAATTCAGGCGGTCGGGCTCGATCAGGTGTTGATGGGTGTCGATCATGGATTGGATCGTGGTTGGTGGTGGTTGCGCCGCGGCGCGAGCAATCTAAAAACCGGGCATGACGCAAACGCCGCCGTCGATCGGGTAAGCGGCGCCGGTCAGGAAGGAAGCGTCATCACTACATAGATAGTGCGCCAAAGCGGCGACTTCCTCCGGCTTGCCCATCCGGCCAATTGGTTGATACTCGCTGAGCGACTGGAACATTTCGTCCTTGTTGTCCGGGTAGTTGTCTTGCAAGAAGCCGTCGACGAAAGGCGTGTGAATGCGTGCCGGGCACATGCAGTTGCAGCGCACCCCTTTCTTGGCGTAGTCGATGGCGACGGAGTAAGTCATCGTCAGCACCGCGCCTTTGCTCGCCGAATATGCGAAGCGATCTTTGATACCAATCAAACTCGCAATCGACGCCAAGTTCAAGATCACGCCGCCGCCTTGCTCGGCCATGCGCGGAGCCGCCGCCCGCAGTCCATTGGCAACGCCCGCAATGTTGACCTTGTAAACGCGGTCCATTTCTTCCGGACTGGTTTCTTCGACGGTACCGACGCTAGCGATTCCCGCGTTGTTGACCATGATGTCTACCCTTCCGCGCCGCTCCTTCAATTCGGCAAAAGCCGCGTCGACGGCACCGGCATCCGCAACGTTGACGGCGTAGATTTCGGCGCTGCCAGGAGCCGCGCCTTGCTCGTTGCCATTGGTGGATGCGGCGGCGGCGGCATCAATTTGGGCCAAAGTATTAGCGGCACCGTCGGCGTTGAGTTCCCAAATGGCAACGTGTGCGCCGGCCGCCGTAAATCGTTTGGCGATGGCTTGGCCGATGCCGCTACCAGCACCAGTGACGATCGCGGTTTTTCCAGACAGGTCAAAGAATTGATTCATGATTTGGGGGGAATGGATTCCCAGTTGGTCGGGCGGCGGCGTGAGGTCGGCGGGCTAAAAGGCGGCATCGACCGTGCAGGCGCGGTCGAGATGGGTGTAGCCACCATCGACGTAAATGATTTGACCGGTGGTGTGACTGCTGCGTGACGACGCCAAAAACACCGTCATGTCGGCGATCTCTTCACAGGTGGTCATCCGTCGACCGAGTGGAATCTTGGCGCCAATGGCGGCGCGGGCGGCGTCGACGTCGTCGGCGACTTGGGTTAGCCAGCGTTCGTAAAGCGGCGTCCAAACGTCGGCGGGGATGACGGTGTTGACGCGGATGCCATCGTCGGCGAGCTCAATTGCCCAATCGCGGGTGAGCGCGTTCATGCCTCCTTTGCTTGCCGCGTAACCGCTGGTTCCACCTTGGCCAGTCTCGGCAACCTTGGAACCGATGTTGACGACGGTTCCGCCGCATGCCCGCAGGTGGGGCAGGGCGGCGTGCGTGCAGCAATAAACCTGCACCAAATTTTTCTCAAGCGACGCACGAAATGCTTCGAGGCCAGCGTCGAGGCTGATCGAATCATTGACGCCTGCGTTGTTGACCAAGATGTCGAGCCGACCATGGCGATCAATGGTTTGCGACACCGCTTGCTGCACTTGCAGCTCGTCGGTGAGTTCGGCGAGCACAAAGTCGCCGCGTTGACCAGCTGCTTCGATCGAGTCGAGCACCGGTTGAGCCTTCTCGGCGCTGCGGCCAGCGATCACCGCAATGGCGCCTTCGGCGGCAAAAGTTTTGGTGATTGATTCGCCGATGCCGCTGGCGCCGCCGGTGATCAGGGCGACTTTGTCTTTGAGGTTAAGGTCCATGAACTCTTTCGGTTACTTCGTGGAGTGGCGGTTGGATTAAGCGTTTTGTGTCGGCGGCGCAAAGGCGGATGGAGTCGAGCTTGGCAGCAGCGCCATGCCAGCCCCAGGGCAACGCGGAGTTTGATAAACCCCGTTCTCCACCTGCGCAGGGTCTTGAAAATGGGCGCGCAAATGTGGAATGTGCTCCAGCATCGTCGCTGGCAAACCCAGCGCGATGTGATTAAACAAAACCAAGTGTTGGTGCAGCTGACCCATGTCGCCGACGTGCGGCAAAACTTCGAGGCCGGCTTGGCGCGCCATCATGCTGATCAGCAAAAATTCATTGACGCCGGCCACGCGCATGGCGTCGACTTGCACCAGGTCGACGGCCTTTGCCTGGATGAAGTTTTTGAACAACACGCGATTGCTGATGTGCTCGCCCGCCGCCATTTTGCAACCATGCGGGCGGATGATTTCGGCAAGGCGTTGATGGCCGAGCACGTCGTCGGGGTGGGTGGGTTCTTCAATCCAGTAAACGCCCATCTGCGCCAACTCGGTGCACGCTTCCACCGCTTGCGGCCAGCGCCATTGCTGATTGGCGTCGACCATCACGCGGACGTGGTCGGGCACAGCGTTTTTGATCAACTGCACGCGCCGCAAATCGCGCTGGAGATCGGGCGAGCCGACCTTGAGCTTCATCGCGGTGAAGCCAGATTCCACTGCAGCGGCGGCGTTGGCGGCGAGTTGTTCGTCGGGGTATGCAAACCAACCGACCGACGTGTCGTAACCGGGGTAACCTGAGTCGAGGATGGCGCTGCGACTTTGCCGCCCGTTTTGAGTGGTGGCGTGGGAAGTGGCGGTGGCAGTGGTGGCGTTGGTCTTGGCAGTGGTTGCGTGATTGGTGGGAGCGTAGCCGCCGCTGATCGTCGAGCTCGATCGGGAGTTTGCCAGCAACTCCGCCGCTTGCTCACGGTTGAGAAAATCTTCGACCCAACTGAAGTCAATCAGGTTCAAAACCGCTTCATCGTCCAAATCCAGCAGCAATTGCCACAACGGTTGCTTGCGCGACCGCGCCCACAGATCAAAGGCGGCGTTCGTGACCGAAGCCAGTGCCAAATGAACCGCGCCTTTGTGCGGACCCAACCAGCGCAGTTGCGGGTCGTCGGCAAGTTGTTTGTGGACTTCGCCAAAACGACTCATCAACTCTTCGACGTCGCTGCCGCCGATTTGCAGCATGCGCTCACCGAGTTGTTGAGCGAGCGCGGTGACGGTTTCGTTGCCAGCGCCAAGAGTGAATGCTGCGCCTTCGCCAATGAGGACCCCACCATGACTTCCGCTTACTTCGGCACAGGCTGCACTCCCGTCGCAAAGAATTTGGGTCACCGCGTAGGAGTAAACCGGATTGCCATGAACTGCGTCGGTGCCACTGCCGGCTTCCAGCGGGAAGCGTCGGTCCTGGCAACGAACAGCAGAGATCCTGGGCATCGGCGAAAGTCCTACGGCAGGTGCATTAACGTTTCTAGACCCATCCACTGCGAACCGTCCGGCGTACCAGGAAGACGGCGCTGACAGTTGTCGGTAATTGGCCACCACTTATCACGCGTAGTGGCGTCGTCGGCAATGCTTGCCATGTCGCCTTCAAAGTCACTGCCGACGTACTTGAAGGTAGCGAACAAGTATTTGGTGCCGCCGAGTTCGGCAAGGTAAATGCGGTAGTCGCGAATGTTTGCCTTGTGGATCGCGGCCAAAACTTCCGGCCACACTTCAGCGTGTAATTCGCGGTAGAGCTTTTCTTTTTCAGGGATCAGCTCAATCGCCGAAGCGTAAAACTCTGCTCCTTCAACTGCGGAACCCTCAGGATTGGTCGGTCCGAAAACTGGGTCGGGGTAGGTCATGTTATTTTGGCAAGCGCCGAGGAAGAGGATCGAGGCAAGGACGACGAGGAATTGTTTCATCATTTGCGAAGGGAAAGCGGACCGAGGACGAAACGCATTTAGTGGAAGTTCCAGTAAAGGACGATCATGACGGCGAGCAGGGCGCCAGCGAGTAGACGCGGATCACCCAGTTTGGTGCGGCCGGGCAGCGTCAAGGGCGACCACGGTTTATCCCATACCAACTCGCGACGTTGGTCGGCCGGGTCAGGCAAAAGGCGACTGGTGATGACTTGAATGACGACGCAGATCGACATCAAAACGAAAGCCATGGTCATGAACCCGCCGGGGACTTGGTGCACGAGTTCGTTCGGGAATTCAGCCGCTGGCCGGATCGTCTTCCAAGCGAAGACGATGGCTCCCAGCGTGGAGCCGCTGACTAGGGTGACGGCTGCCCCGCGCGAGCTGGCACCTTTCCAGAATACGCCGAGTACAAACACGCAGGTAATCGGCGGCGCAATGTGGGCAATGATGTCGTTCAGCGCCACGAACAAACTGGAGTAAGAATTAATTGCGGGTACGAGCAGCACCGCAATCACCAAGGCGATCACCGCCGAAACGCGACCGGTGTTGACCAGCTTGTGGTCACTCATGTCCGGCCGGAAGCGTTTGACCAAGTCGTAACTGACCAGCGTCGAAATTGAATTCAAGGCGCCGGACACGGTGCTCATCAACGCCGCCATCAACGCCGCTACGATCACCCCGCGCATGCCGATCGGCAGCAGTTCGGTAATCATTACGCCGTAAACCCCTTTGGAATTGATCGCGCCTTCTTCATCCAGCGGAAGTGCGCTGAGGTCCATGGCGCCATCTTTGAACAACGCCCAAGTCATCAAGCCGGGCAGCACAAACAGGAACACCGGCAGGATTTTGATGAAGCCAGCGAAAATTGGGCCTTGGCGAGCGTGGAATTCGTCTTTGGCGCCGAGCACACGTTGGACGATGGTTTGATCGGCGCACCAATACCAAATTCCAATTACCGGATAACCAAGCACCAGTGCGTACCAGGGCAAGCCGCCGTCGTCGGGGCCGTGGGGGCGCAGCATCGACAAACGATTCTCTCCACCATTCGAGGTGAGGATGTTCTTCATGTACTGCCAAGCGCCGACGTCACCAGTGCCGCTTGCAGCATCGGCCGCCGCGCCAGCCGCCGCGGCGGAGGCGTCACCCAGTTGAGTCCAGGCGAAGTAGGTGATGGTGGCGGCGCCGATCAACAGCACCACGGTTTGAATGGACTCGGTAATCACCACCGCCAGCAAACCGCCAATCACGGTGTACAAACCAGTGAGCGTGCACAGCACAACAATGCTCCAAATCATGTCGATGCCCAACATGGTTTCGAGAATGATGCCACCGGTCAGCAAAGCAAAGGCGATGTGAATGGTGATCGCCGAGACGATCGAAATCAGCGCCAGCCAGTCGCGGCATATGCGGTTGTAGCGCTTCTCCAAAAAGTCCGGCAAGGTCGAAATGCCGGAGCGGATGTAGAACGGCGCGAAAATCAAGCCGAGCAGCACAAGGGTGAAAGCGGCGAACCATTCATAGTTGCCGTTCAGCAAGCCGCTATCAAAACCGCTTTGCGCCAAGCTGACCAGGTGAACGGTCGAGATATTGGTCGCAAACAGTGCCAAACCAATCGTGCCCCAGCTCAGCGATTTACCGGCAAGGAAGTATTCGCTGGCTTCGCCTTGGCGCCGCCGGTGGCGCAATGCGGCGAACAAACCAACGGCCACAATGCCAACCAGGTAAATCAGAGCAACCGCGATGTCGACGTTGCCCAGTTGCAGTTGAGTCATTTCGACCTTATCCAAGTGACCTTCTTGGATTTCGGCCGCGGTCGGCGTTGCGAGATTCGCAGTAGCCGACAGGCGCGTGGTCGCTTGGGGGAATGCGGCGGCAAGGCGGAGGAGCATCTCCAGCCATACTAGCGGGGATCGCTGGTTTTTCCGTGGTGATGTTGGATCTTCATCTGTAAAACAGAGCCATGAAATACCACGCCTTGATGGTGTTTGCCTTCATTTCGCTGATGGCATGTCAAACCCCTGATCCTTCCGCGACTGAACTGCCCGAAGCCGCAGCCGAAGCGGGCGGGCATGAAGTACGTGGTCTTCACCACCAAGCATCACGATGGCTTTTGCATGTTTGATGCCCAGCTGACGGATTACAAAATCACGGGCACTCAATCTGCTTTCCGCGATCATCCACGCGCCAACTTAGCCAGCGAAATTTTCGACGCCTTCCGCGATCAAGGAATGTGGGCGGGCGCTTACTTTTCCAAGCCGGATTGGAATGTCGATTCCTATTGGTGGCGACGTTTTCCCAATTGGGATCGCGGCCCGAACTACGACCTGGAGCGCTACCCGGAGCGGTGGAAGGATTTTGTTGAATTCACACACGGTCAGATTGAAGAGTTGATGACTGGTTATGGGAAAATTGACATTTTGTGGTTGGACGGCGGTTGGGTAAAGAAAGTGAATGATGAAACATTGGCCGAGTTGCGCGCCAATCCGAAATACAAGTTCCGCAATCTGCAAAGTCAGGATATCCAGATGGACCAGATGGTGGCGATGGCGCGCGAGCATCAGCCGGGGTTGATCGTGGTCGACCGGGCAGCGGCGGGGCCGCATCAGAATTATTTGACGCCGGAGAATCGCGTGCCAGAACAAGAGCTGCCGTTCCCGTGGGAGAGCTGCATTATTTCGGGCGGCGGTTGGAGCCACACGCCGGATGCGAAGTACATGAGTACGCGAAGTGCGGTGCACATGCTGATCGACATCGTTGCCAAGGGCGGAAACTTGTTGTTAAACGTCGCGCCCGGTCCAGATGGATTCTGGCAACCCGGCGCTTATGAATTGCTCGACGGCATCGGTCAGTGGATGGACGTTAACTCGGAAGCGATTTATGGCTCCCGTGCGCGGGCGCCGTATAAGCAAGACAACGTCGCGGTCGTCGACGGAGCCGACGGAGATGTGTTTGCCATCATCCTTGGCGGAGATGGCGAAACCGCGCCTCCGGCCAAAGTTTTTGTCCCGGGCGTTCAACCCACTGACGGCACCATCGTCACGATGTTAGGGGTGGAGATCACCGTGCAAAACAAAGCGCTCGCTCTCTCATGGACTCAAGTGGGGGACGGCATCGAAGTGGAAATCAACCAGGCCATCCGCAAATCCCCACATTGCGCCGACGCCTGGACTCTTCGCATTGCCATGGGCGATTAATCCACCACTTGATGAGCGACCTTGGTGTCCACCAATAAGTGGAGATTCGCCAACTTGGATAAGTAGATCCAAGAGAGTGCTTCGTCTTGTGGGTCCATCGGTCTGCCCACGGCGTCGGCGCGGCGGAACAAGAGTTCTTGACCATCGCCATTTTGAATCCGGAAGTTGGACGGCCAGCCGTGAATCTCGCGTAATTGAAGCAAAACTTTATCGCCAGCGACAGGGCGGGCATTCACCAGCGCAACCCGTTCGGAAATCCAAGATAGGTATTGGCCTTCATACGAGCGGCCGTGCTGCGATCTAGCGTTGGGAGGGAGCACGCGAGTGGGCATGGGGCTATTTTGCCCCCAGCTAGAGCGCGCAAGTTGTAAGCACTGGAAATGGTTGTTTAGATCGCAATCAATAATGTAACTGCCACGGATGCTTTGCGTCCAAGTCAGCTCGCCGTTTTGATCGGCCAGAAAATTTGTAACCCAATAGTTGTTGAACAACCAGGAATAGACGTGGGGTTTATCGGTAGTCGGACTTTCGCGGAACTTGCCCAGCTGAATGTCGCCGAATTGATGCAAGATAATTTGAGGGCTGCTGAGGTGGTAACGATAGTTCGAGCGCTCCACCTCGACGAAGTTGTTTGCCGCATGCCAGTCCGAAGAGGTGCGCGGGAGTTGCTGGCTGGCAGCAGCAATTTGGCTTCCAGCGCTATCAAAGCGAAGGACTAGGGAGCCATCTGGTTGCAACCATTCCGGCAAATCGCCGAAGGGGAAGGCGGCATAGAGAGATTCAGGATCCGTGGACGAACGCTTGCGTAGCCGGTAGCGGAACTCAATCAGCGGTTCCTTCCGGTAAAGACGAATCTCAATTTCAACACCATTTGGATCCGGCGCTAACTCCGAACTCCCGCGCATAAACACGCTCTTCCAAAGCGGACCATCGTCGCCGGGGTAGAGTTCCAAT
This sequence comes from uncultured Planctomycetales bacterium, assembly GCA_964565175.1. Classification (GTDB taxonomy): domain Bacteria; phylum Planctomycetota; class UBA1135; order UBA1135; family UBA1135; genus JACNIZ01. The sequence goes on along the minus strand of CAZMDZ010000001.1, from coordinate 30,533 downwards.
TTGCCAATTCCTTGTGGATCGAAGTCGTCCAACTTGAAATGCTCCTACTGCCATCGGTTCCCCAATGTTTCATGAATGAGTTGGCCGAATGCCCAGTCTGCTTGGGGGGTCCACCATTTCAATGTGGTGGCCCTCGTTGTAAATCGAGGTGGCGCCGCCGCGTTTGGGATCCAGGACGATGCGTGCCCAACCTACGTCCAGCTTGCCGCTGACTTCTACCGGTTTGGACCATGCTTTTTCGTTGCCGGTTACGATTAACGAAAAGGCCTTCCAGCCAAACGCCGGTACATCATTGACATGAATCGCCCACCAGTTGCCGTCGTGTTGAGCTTTCCAGAGCTGGGCGGGCGCAAGGTTGCCGTCGCCGTCGAGAATTTGAAAACTCTGACCGGGAGTGAGCAGTTCTTTGTCCAAAAAGACTTTCGCTAGCCCCGTTCGTTTCCAACTCATTGTGTTGGTGACCACAATGGTTGGGTGTTCACTGCG
>CAZMDZ010000001.1:0-30037 GCA_964565175.1 uncultured Planctomycetales bacterium | reverse complement strand
CCACGCGTCTTGCAATAACCCGAAGGCAGCCTCTTGCAAAATGGCAGCTTCCTTCACCGCGTCCCAAGCAAACGCCGATTTCTGTGCCCACTGCACCTTGGTATTTTCGGCACCTGGATCCGTCACCGATTCAGCGGCGCCATAAGTGTGCTCGCCGTAAATCACGAGCTGCTCCCAAGTGCGGGCGACGCGATCCAGTAACTGTTGAGGGATCTTGTGTCCGGCCAACTGCGCCATCGCCAACATCGATTCGGTCGCGGCTAATTGCTTCTGCGTTTTGCGCACTGCCGCAACTTCGCGAGGCGCCGATGCAATTCCATCTGACCACCAATCCGGCCATGCCGCGCGGAAAGTTTGAAGTGCGTCGCCATGATTTCGCTCAACCCACTTTGGCAATTCTGTACCCAGCGACGAACGCATCTTCGGCCAGATGTACTTTTCATTCCAATCGCGGATCAACTCATTAGCTTTGATTCCAGGCGGGGCGTTATCCAAAAACACACCGCCGTACTGAACCGAAATGTGATCCATGGTGTAACCGTTTTCAACGATTTCACCAAGGTAGCGGAACACCGCAGGCTCGACGGCTTCGACGCTGCCGGAATGCACACCCCAGAAATTGCCGGTGTTGTAATGATCTGGCCTCCAAGCCAACATCCGCGAACCGCTCGGCGACTCCCACCAGAACGCAGTCGGCACATCAAAGGGAATCAGCGCGCGATGGCCGTGCTCGCCCATGGTCAAATAGCGCACGCCCATTTCGGAAAGTAGGTCGGCGTAGATCCACGGGATCCCGTTGACGTCATTCTGCATCGCGCTTTCCACCGGCAGGCCGTGCTTGCGCATTTCGGCGATGGGGGCGAGGCTGGCGGAACAAGCGCGGTCGTCGAGCAGTTCACTGAGGTTGGCGAACATGGCGGTCAGTTCCACGCGACCTTCGGCTATGCGTTGGCGCAGGCGCTCAATTTGCGCTTCGGGGCGGTAGCGCAAATATTCCTGCACAGGCCACGCTGCTTCACATGTCCAGCGGAACTTGGCGTCGTCGGGGAAGTGATCGGTTTGATCACAATAATCCAGCGCGAAGTCGATGTAGCGCAGATGGTCAGCGAGGATTTCGGTTTGCGGCCGGGTGTAACCGAGGTCGGTGTGACTGTGTTGGACAAGGTGGATGACCCACGGTTTGACCGGTTCCGCGACTTCGTAGCCGCGATGAATCCAAATGCGATTGGCCCCAAGTTTCAAATCGTGTGCAGAAACAAAGCCCCAACTTGCCTCCACTCGCACCCGCATCGGTTCGCCCAAGTGCACCACTTCCATCATCATTTCCTGGAACGCACCGGGAGCACCCATATCTTCGGTCCGCCGCAGAGCGTTGTGCTCGGTCATGCGAATCGACTCTTGCGGCGAGTGGCGGAAGGTCATGTACCAAATCCAACTCCCCGCCGATTCGCCGACGACTTCCAAGGTCATCGCCTTGCCAGCCGTGATCAACTCCGCTGGCAGCTGCAGCACCGCAAAACCGAATACATCCTGATGGCGGTCGATGTGGGTGGGGCGGAATTTGAGAGATGCGATGCCCTCGGTCGTTCACGATTCGGTTGTTGCAGTCGCCGGATTGTGGAAGCGCAACAACTCTTTCCCGTTCAGCAACAACTTGAATTCATGCTGTTCCGGATTGGCATCCATGCCGAACAACCAGGTCAGCGCGACGCCTTCGGCAGGCACAACTTCGGGCATTACCGGTGTCTGCCAAGCGATCGATCTTTCCGCTTCCAGCGACCTCACCAGCAATGCCGAGCGCACATCCGGCAGCGCCGACTCATAGTCAATTTGCTCGCCTTTGACTTCGGTTTGATAACCGCTTAGCCATTGTCCATCGGACTGCGGCGATGCCATCCCCATCGCCAGCGCGGTCAAAAGTAGGGGGGACAGCATCATCATTTCTCTATCAAGCTAGCAGCGGCGTCAGAACTTTGCCGCCGACGTCGGTGAGACGGAAGTCGCGGCCTTGGAAGGGGTAGGTCAGGCGTTGGTGATCGATGCCGAGCTGATGCAGCAAAGTTGCATGTAGATCGTGAACGTCGACCGGGTTTTCAACGATGTTGTAAGCGAAGTCATCGGTTTTGCCATAGCTGATCCCACCTTTGATGCCGCCGCCAGCCATCCACATACTGAAACAACGTGGGTGGTGATCGCGGCCGTAATTTTCGGCAGTCAGCTGCCCTTGCGAGTAAACGGTGCGGCCGAATTCACCGCCCCAAACGACCAGCGTGTCGTCGAGCAAGCCGCGCTGTTCGAGGTCTTTGATCAGCGCCGCGGTGGGTTGATCGGTGTCGCCACAAGTCGCGCGCATTTTCGACGGCAGGTTGTCGTGGTGGTCCCAACCCATGTGATAGAGCTGGACAAAGCGCACGTCGCGCTCGGCCATCCGTCTTGCTAGTAAGCAGTTACGCGCATAGCTTCCGGGTTCATGAACCTTCGGACCGTACATTTCCAGCACGTGACCAGGCTCGTCGCGGATGTCGGTCAGCTCAGGCACCGCCGTTTGCATGCGGAAGGCCAGCTCGTACTGCTCGATCCGCGCCAACGTTTCCGGGTCGCCGCTGACCTGATTGCGCTCGCGATTGAGCTCGTTCAATTTGTCCAACTGCTCGCGCCGCATCGCCCGGGTGACGCCGCCCGGATTCTGCAAATAAAGCACCGGGTCGGCCGCGCTGCGCAGCTTCACACCCTGGTGTTGCGAGGGCAAGAACCCTGGTCCCCACAGTCGGTCGTACAAGGGTTGCGCCGACACCGTGCGCGAAATCATCACCATGAAAGTCGGCAAGTCCTGGTTCATCGAACCCAAGCCATACGACAACCACGCGCCAAAACTCGGTCGGCCTGCAAGCTGCGATCCGGTTTGGAAAAAGGTCACCGCCGGATCGTGATTGATCGCGTCGGTGTGCATCGAATTGATCACGCAAATCTTGTCGGCAATGGCGCGGGTGTGCGGCAACATGTCGCTGATCCAAGTGCCACACTCTTTGTTTTGCTGAAAGCCGAACAGCGAGTTGGCCATTGGAAACTTGTCTTGCCCCGAAGTCATCGTCGTCAAGCGTTGGCCCATGCGCACCGATGCGGGTAAATCTTGTCCGCGCAGTTCGGCGATTTTGGGTTTCCAATCCAGGGTTTCATATTGCGACGGCGCGCCGGATTGGAATAGGTAAATAATTCGCTTGGCTTTGCCGATGCGCGGACGAGTTGCGGCCAGGCCAAGATCGGTTAGTGCGGCACCGCCCAGCAAACCCATGCTGTTGCGCAAAAAGCTGCGGCGGTTGAGGTGCATTCCGGCGCGCTTCAGTTTTTCGTCGAATTTAGTCACAGTTCAACACCTCGTCCAAGTTAAGAAGGATTGCCGCAACTGCAGTCCACGCGGCAGCAGGGTCTTTGGGGGTGTAGCGCAATTCTGCATAGAGCGCATCCTTCAAAATGGTCTGCTCTTTCGCCGTAGGCGGGCGGCAGGTCAAAAGCGAAAATGCCCACGCCAAGCGTTGTTCGTTGGAGCGATCCAAATCCATCATGCGTTCACCAAGGCGCCGTGCCGCCTCCACATAAGTAGGATCATTCAAGGTTGCCAACGCCTGCAGTGGTGTATTGGTGCGTGGACGTCGAACCAAGCACACCTCAAAACTGGGTGCATCGAAAGTGGTAAGCGTCGGGTGGGGGACCGAGCGTTTGCGGTGGGTGTACAGGCTGCGCCGCCACAAGCCATCGTCGGTATCTTGCACATAAGGGCCTTGGCCAGCACCGCCCGCCAATTCGGTCCATAAACCAGGCGGCTGATGGGGACGCGTGGGCGGACCGCCTAACTTCTGCACTAACAATCCACTCGCCATCAACGCTTGATCACGTACCTGTTCGGCGCTCAATCGATAACGAGGTCCACGGGCAAGTTTAAGGTTGCCCGGGTCACTGGCATAGCTTTCGGCCGTCGCCGACGAACTTTGACGGAAAGTGGCCGACAGCACTAAGCGTCTTTGCAAAGCTTGTACATCCCAGCCGGATTCAACAAATTCCAACGCCAGCCAATCCAACAGTTGCGGATGACTCGGCCGCGATCCTTGAATGCCGAAGTTCTCAGAAGTCTTGACTAAGCCTGTGCCAAACAACTGTTGCCAGATGCGGTTCACTGCCACTCGCGAGGTCAGTGGATTTTCCGCGGAAACCATCCATTGGGCCAGGCCCAAGCGGTTTCGCGGGTAAGACTGCTGCCACCCTGGCAGCACATCTGGAACTCCGGTTTGAATTTCTTCCTCTTCAACCGGTTGATCGTACAGGCCGCGATTCAGCAAGTAAGTCGGCCGCGGCTCGGCGCGATCTTTCATCACCATCACGGACGGAATGTTCTTTTCAAACTCCGCCATAGCTTTGTTCTGCCGTTGCATTTCCAGTCGCGCTTGACGACTTTCTTGATGAAAGCATGAAGCAAAAACTTCGCTTAGGTCTTGACCACTGAGTTCGCTAGCCGAAGCCTTGGAACCCCCATCGTTGTTGCTGTCCGCAGAGATTACTTTCGAACCCAACCGTCTCCACAAACCATGAGCGTCGGCGTTGACGTGCATTCGTACTTTGGCTTCATCCGAGGTTGCCATTTCAAAGCGCGCCGTGTGAAGGTCGCCGCGAAGATGCTCGCGAGTCGAACGCTGGCCCAAGCGCAGCGGTGTGTCCGTCAGAATGCTGCCGTCCAAGTTGTCGGCTGCCACTCGCGCATCAATCGCCCGGCCATTCAAAAACAACTGCACCCCCGACGCTTTGCCACTGCCGTCATAACTCGCGCCGACGTGATTCCATACTCCATCGTCCAGAGCCTCATTCGAAACAACTTTGATGGCATTGTTCGGCCAGTCATGAATGAGGTGAACCGAAATCTTGCGGTTTTCGATCAAGGTCAAATCCACTCCCCGATACGCAGCCTCCGCATCCATTTTGCCGATCACGGTGCCGTCGGAACGCGGTCGGACCCAAGCCGAAATGGTGAACGATTGATCGTGCTCCGGTGAAAAGACTTCGCCGCCGAAATTGGGTCGCGGGTCTTCGTTTTGATTAAACCGCAGTATGTCGGTCCATGAGTCGTTATTCGAAAGCGATTGCTTTTCTAACATATCCTGCCAATTTTCAAAGGCTTCTCCGCGCTTGGCAATTGCTTCCTCATTTCTCATTCGCGCCGCTTTTTTCGCCCGGCGCAATTCTGCCAACCGCGCTTTGTCCGATGCCGACGGCACCCTGACCATCGGGCCTGCGTTGCCGCGTGTTTCTTGATAAACACCTTTTTCATCCTGTGAATTAAAAAACCCATAGAACGAATAAAACTCCTTTTGCGAAATCGGATCGTAGCGATGATCGTGACAGCGCGCGCAACCCATCGTCAACCCCATGAACACCGTCGCCGTCGTCTCCACTCGGTCGACCACGTTCTCGACGCGCCACTCTTCATCCAGCGATCCCGCCTCCGTTACGGTGCGATGATTGCGGCCAAAGCCGGTCGCCAAAATTTGCTCATTGCTCGCGTTAGGCAATAAGTCCCCGGCCAACTGCCAGGTGGCGAATTGATCAAAGGGCAAGTTGTTGTTGTAAGCCTGCACCACCCAGTCGCGCCACGGCCACTGCGCCCGGTGAAAATCATTTTGATAGCCATTGGTGTCGGCGTAGCGAGCACCATCCAGCCATGCCGACGCCATGTGTTCTCCGTAAGCCGGCGAGGCAAACAACCGATCGACCACCTTGTCGTAAGCATCCGCCGACCAGTCGCCGAGGAATGCGCGCACCTCCATCTCGGTCGGCGGCAAGCCGGTCAGCGCCAAACTCGCCCGACGTAGCCATTTGCCCTTTTCTGCGTGGTGATTGGGCTGCAATCCATTCTTCTCGAGGTTGGCCAAGACAAAAGTATCCACCTCATCGCGGATCCATTCGCGGTTGGCGACTTCCGGCAGTTTCGGCTTCACTGGTGAAACAAATGCCCAGTGCTCCGCCCATGGTGCGCCGTCGTCGATCCACTTGCCAAGAATCTCAATCTCAGCGGCGGTCAGCGACTTGCCGTGATCGGTGGGCGGCATCAAGTCGTCGCTGTAGTCGGTGGTGATGCGGTACCACAACTCGCTGTCTTCCCGGTCGCCGGGCACGACAACCGCGTCGCCACCGGAAATGCCCAAGATGCGATCGCGTTTGTCCAGCCGCAGCTTGCCTTTGCGTCCATCTTTGTCGGGACCGTGGCAGGCGAAGCACTTGTCCGCCAAGATCGGCCGCACTTCGCGATCGAAGTCTGGGGCCTGGGCTCGGTCTTGCGGAGCCATGGGGGAGCAAATGGCGAGTGACAGAATGATGGAGGAAATCACCGGCATGGGTTCATCATAGGAAATGAATTAGAATCGTAGCCGTGAAGATTTTCCTGCAAATCTCAATCGCGGCTTGGTTGCTGGCATTCCCCGCAGATGCCGTGGGGCAACAACCAAATGTCATTGTTGTTTTGAGCGACGACCAGGGCACCATGGACATCGGCGCGGCTGGCACGCCGAATGTGGTCACGCCCACGCTCGACCAACTCGCCGCCGACGGCATCCGCTTCACTCAGTTTTATGCCGCCTCTTCGATTTGCTCGCCTTCACGCGCCGCGCTTTTGACCGGTCGTTATCCATGGCGCTGCGGAGTGCCGGGCAATGTCTCGCCTGGCGGTCCTGGTTTGCCGCTCGATGAAACCACCATCGCCGAAGTTTTCCAAGCCGCCGGTTATCAAACTGCGCTGATCGGGAAGTGGCATTTAGGAACCACGCTGCCGCAGAGTCCGTTGCAGCAAGGTTTCGATCGCTATTTTGGTCATCGCCAAGGCTGCATCGATAACTGGTCGCACTTCTTTTATTGGAATGGTCCAAACCGTCACGATCTGTGGCGCGGGGATGAAGAGTATTTTGAGGACGGCAGCCACTTCGGCGACATGGTGGTGCGGGAAGCCATCGACTTCTTGCAGGACAATCAAGCGCATAACCAATTGATGGCGGCGTCCGTCGATAGTCGGCCGCCACCCGGGCGCACGCCATTTTTCTTGTACCTGCCGTTCAATACTCCGCACTATCCGCTACAGGGCAAAGCAAAGTGGCGCGCGCATTTTGCCACCGAGGCTTATGCCGAATTGGAGGAGCGTCGGCGTGATTATTTGGCTTTGTTGGCGACGATGGATGAACAGCTTGGTCAGATTTTGGCCGAGGTCGACCGTTTGGGTCAGCGTGAAAATACCATCGTTGTTTTCCAGTCGGATCATGGGCACTCCACCGAGCAGCGCGCCTTTTATGGCGGTGGCAGCGCCGGGCCTTTCCGCGGGTCGAAGTTTAGTTTGTTTGAGGGTGGAATCCGCGTGCCTGCCACCATCACTTGGCCGGGACGGATTGAGGGCGGCCAACTCCGCGACCAAATTGCCCACGCCACCGATTGGCTGCCGACGCTCGCCGAGTTGGCCAACATTCCGCTGCATCCTGGCATGGACTTGGACGGTGAAAGTTTGGTGCCGTTGATTCACGATGCCACGGCCACCACGCCACATGAAGTTTTGCATTGGCTGGTGAGTGATCAATGGGCTGTGCGCAGCGGCGAGTTTAAATTGATCGTCAATCCGCGCGACACCGACCGCAGTCGATTGGCCGATGCCGATGAACGGGATAAGTTTTTCCTGGTGAACTTGGCGGAAGACGTCGGCGAGCAAACGAACATTCGCGGCCGCGAGCCTGAGCAGATGAAGACTTTGCGCGCCCTTCACAACGAGGCATTGGCTGTCTTCCAGAAGCAGGAATAGCGCTTTTTGGGAAGAGTGCCCGCGGCTACTTCCGCCACTTAGTGGAACGCTCGAACGCTCGAACGCTCGGACCCCCGGACACCTGGTCTCCCGGACTCCCACCAACCTCCACCTCCGAGACGGACGGAACTACTTGCCGAATGGGCAGCCAGCGCCGATGGCTCGATTGAAAGTAGAGGGTGAGTATCAGTTGCCGACTGCGGTCACTTGGCACGAAGACCGAGCAACGCTGAAGTTCGCAGCGGCCGACGTGGAGCTGCAGGTTGAGCAGAAGAAGAGTCATCTGCGGTTGGAGGTGGTCAGCGTCAGTCCGAGTGGACCCGCCGAAGCCGAGTTGTTGATGTGGGGGCCTTACCCGACCACCATTCAAAAAACCATCGGCGAAACGATTGGCGTGGTGCGCGGCGAGAAATTCGCGATCGGCTTGCAGGCGCTCAACCCAAAAACGATGGGCGGAGCGGCGAAGCATGATCACGATCAGATGCCCAACTACAACATTTTTGCGCAGAGTGATTACGTCGACGTCGGCAAGGAGACGAAGTTGTTGTATCGCGGAGACGCGGCATTGAAGACCGATTTTGGCAGCACCATTCAGGCTTATGTGCGCGACCGGTCGAAGACGCGGGTGATTGAAAACTGGGGGCACAAACGATTTGTGGCGCCAGCGGTAGAGGATGGTGGACTGATTGGATCGGCGATTGCGTTGTTTGGGTGTCCGGTGGAACAAACCCTGCAAACCATCGGCAAAATTGAAGTGGCAGAAGGACTGCCGCATCCGATCATTGATGGCGAATGGGGCAAAACTTCGCGTTCAGCGACGGCGGCGTATTTGATTATCAGTTTCAGCGAAGACAATATCGACGACGTCATTGCACTGACCAAAAAGGCCGGGTTGCGCTACCTTTATCACGGTGGACCGTTCCGCACCTGGGGTAAATTCGAACTCAACCCGCAGCAATTCCCCAATGGTTGGAAGGGGATGAAAGCGTGTGTGGACAAGGCGCGGGCCGAAGGCGTCGATGTGGGTTTGCACACTTTGAGCAATTTCATTACCACCAACGATCCACTGGTGACGCCGGTTCCGGATCCTGGTTTGGCGGTAGTCGGCACGACCGAGTTGATGGAGTCGGTCGGCGCCAGTGCGGATGAATTGGTGGTCGCCGACGGCGGTTGGTTTGAAAACAAAGGAGCGTTGCGCACGGCGCGGATTGGGGACGAACTCATTCAATACCAAACGGTCGATGGTGATCGACTGACGGGTTGCAAACGCGGCGCATTCGGCACGACGGCTGCCGCACACGAAACTGGCGCTGAGGTGCACAAGCTGATTGACCATGCTTACCGCACCTTCCTCACCGATTATTCGTTAAGCAAACGCGTCGCCGAAACTTTGGCCGACTTGTTCAACCAAACCGGCTTGCGGCAGATCTCGTTTGATGGTTTGGAAGGCATGTGGTCGACTGGCTTGGGGCAATACGGCCGCACATTGATGGCGCAATGGTGGATGGACGCGCTCAAACCTGAACTGCGCGGCGCCGTCATCAACGATGCCAGCAATCCGGGCCATTACTTCTGGCATATCTACACGCGGATGAATTGGGGCGAGCCTTGGTACGCAGGTTTTCGCGAAAGCCAAACGCATTATCGTCTGCTCAACCAGCATTACTTCGAGCGCAACCTGATGCCGCGCATGCTTGGTTGGTTCAAAATGACCGGCCAAACTTCGCTGGAAGACGCGGAATGGTTGATGGCACGGTCCGCAGGTTTCAACGCTGGCTTTGCTTTCGTCACCGGCGCCGACGTCATCGCCGCCAATGCCAACGGCGACGCCATCCTCAAGAAAATTCGCATTTGGGAAGCGGCGCGCATGGCCAACGCCTTCCCGCCCGAAATGCTGCCAGCGTTGCAAGACATCAAGCGTGAATTCACCCTGCGCGAAACCAACGAAGGTTGGAGCTTAAGCGAAGTCCACTCCTTCAAAGGCAAGCACACGCGCCGCGAACAGCCTGGCATGCCGACCTCCACTGAATTCACAGTCAGCAATCCCTTTGCCCCGCAGCCGGTCGAGTTCATCTTCCAATGCGGTGACAAAATTGCCGCCGAGGAAATCGTGCTCGAGATCAACGGTACCGAACTGGACCTTGGCACATCGTTGCAGCCGGGCGAAGTCTTCCGCAGTTCGACTTACCTACTCGTCCCCACCGGCGAATACCAAGTCAAGCTCACATGCCGGTTTGCTGGCTCCGGCGACCCGTTGCTCAAGCCAGGCTCGGATGGCACATTTGCTTTCACTCTCCCAAAGGGGAAGAGCCCCATTTCGCCACGTGGTTTCCCAAGCTCCCATAAGTCATCGACTGCGCCCACCCAGAGCGCGGCTTGGCCGTCGTCGCTGAGAATGATGTGCGAGCTATCGGCTTCGCTTGCCCGCTCCAAGCTGACGCCCGACATGACGAGCATGCCTCGGTAGCTACAGAAATCACTGATCTGCAAGTGGTGGGCGCTGATCGGCTTGATCTTGGAAAAGCCGCCGGCATTTTCGGCGGGTAGTTCATAAAAAATTCCGCCGAAGTGAAATAAATCGCGCTCGGTGGCAACTTCGCGGCAAAGGCGACTCGCGCCGCAAAATGCAGCGTGCCTTCTTTTTCGCCTCGCGCACGAATGACCCCGCCGACAGCTTCCCGATCCAAAACCAATGGCATGCCCAGGAACGCTTCGGGGGGAGGCGCTGGTTTGTCGTAAAAAGAAAGGATGGGGAACAGGTCGCTTCGCCGTTCTTGCAGCTGGAACCATGCGGTTGCCCGGTCCAACTTTTCTTTACTGCGCAAGCGAACCCACTGCACGGTTGGGCTCAGGGCAAGGTTGTGCCATTGATAGCCGTCGGCCTTCAAGATGTCGACCACGCGCCAGTCGCCGCGCCCTGTTAGGTCCGCTTCTATGTAGATTTTGCTCGGCTTGTCGGTGACCAAGTGCATGGATTGCGAATCAAAACCATGGACCAACATTGGGTCGGAAACTTGCCCAGCTTGAACCTCTTCGTTCAACCACAGCGCGCCGCGCGCAAACACCGGACCCAGGTGGTCCAACTGCTCTGGTTCGACAAACCATAAATTTGATTGCGATCGCGGGGCGGCAATTTCGCCTTTGGCTTTGCGCTTATTCTGAAACTCACTGCGTGCGGTGTCGTCGCAGCCGAACACCACCCGATTCTGCCAGCGACAAAAATCTCCGATCACTTTCAGGTAAGTCGATCGCGGTGTAATGCCAGCTGTGTTGGCCGCAGAAAATGTGCGCGGGAAACGCCACATCATGCCGTGCATGGTCATCAGCAAATCCTCTTCCCCAATGTCACGAATTCGCGGCCATTCGGTGTTCCAGCCGTGGGCGCCGTCGTAACTATGGCTAGCTTTTGGTAGGCGGAAGCGGTGCCACTCGCCTTTGTCGAGCAGCATCAAAATCAAAGACTTGTGATCCCAACCGATACTCCAAATCGGGTCGTTGGCCGGATCTTCACTACCGTAGATTCCAGCTGGACCAGTCACCTCGGTAAATTGATTGCGCAGCACCACATTCCATTCACCATCTACCTATTCCGCCAACGATCCCGACGGCGTCGAAGGATCGGTAAACACGGTTTTTCCAACTTCGCCATTGTTGGCATAAACCACCCGTCCCTGGCCAGAGTACAGACCCTTGCCGTGGTAACCGGGCAACTCAGATTGCGGAGCGGCGGAGTGGACCATCGCCTTGTCGCCGTGGTTGTCTGCGTACAACACGTTGACGTCGAGGGTATGGACATCGACCTCGTACAAACCCTCTTCCATGGTTGCGTAGTAAATTTTATTGGCCGGGTCAGTGAGGTGGCGCGCGTTGCCCGTGTGGCGGCCAAACATTTTTTCATAGGGAATGGTGCGTACGTTGCGATCCTTATCAATCACGTAAGGTCCAAGAAACAACTGCTGCGACTCCTGGTGAATCATGCGATTGGCTGGGGTGCCGCCGATCGATTCCGGGCGCACGATCAAGTCCAACTCGGGCGTGATCTCATACAACTTGTCCGACGACCCCCGCGGCGCGTGCGGTGCATAGGTGATTGCCCATAATCGATCTGCCCACGGCACCAGTGCCCCGGTTCCGCATTCGTTTTCGTCATTGAAGAATGCCAAGTGTGGATAAATTCCGCTGACCGATTGAGGCGATGCCATCGCTGGTTCTTGCTTGCTCTTCTTCTCTTCCGAGGCGGGATAATTCGCCCCTCGGGCTTGACCCTTCTTGCGTATCGCTGGGGCGCCATCGGCCACCCATGCATCACCGCGCGGCGCCAAGTGCTCGGCCATGCGTCCGCGCCATTGCTTGAGAACTTGCTGATGATCTTGACTCGCGGACAAGTCGACTAACTCCTGCGGATCTGCCTTCAGGTCGAACAATTGCTCGCTGCCGTCAAAGGCATGAAAGATGTACTTCCATTGCGAATCGGTCAGCGCGGTCCAGTTATTCCCCGGCCAATAACAGGTCGAGTGCTCCAAATCCAACCATCGGCGCCACGCCGTGCGCAGGCCTTTGACTGGATGCAGCATCGACAAACCATCGACTGCGTCCGGCACCGGTGCGCCCGCCGCGTCGAGGAAAGTGGGAAGTAAATCGCGAAGCTCAACCAATTCATGGCGCACTTGCCCGCGCGGCGCACGCAGGACGTCGTCGCCCCAGTACATCAACATGGGAACTCCTGCCGAGCCTTCGTAGGCATAAGTTTTGCGCCAAAGGTGATGGTCGCCGAGCATGTCGCCGTGATCGGAAGTGAAAATCAGCAAAGTGTTCTTCAGCATGCCTCGTGCTTCCAAAACCTGAAGTATGTTGCCAATTTGCTCATCGATAAAAGCAATGTTCGCTGCATAGGCTCGGCGTGCCGCTTGATTGACTTCGGCGCCCAAGTTGTTGCGTGGGGCGGAGAACTTTTCGGGCTGATGGAAATGACCAAATTGTTCGTCGGACCAATCGCCCACCGCCGCTGCTGGCACCGTCTTCGGGTCGACTTTCGCCAAAAAATTGGAGGGCGGGTCATAAGGGCTGTGAGGCCGTGCGAAACTGACTTTCAGGAAAAACGGTTGATCGCGATCGTATTCATGCAAGAACTCGGTAGCGCGTTCACCGGTCCAGGCAGTCGGATGCAGTTCCTCTTGCCAGCGATAAGCCTTGGCGCGGTAATCGTTCCAGCCCAAGCCGGTTGCGTCAGGATCTTGGCGGCCGGCCACTTGATCGAACCAGCGGTGGTAATCCGAAAGAAACCCCGGATCCCGACGCCGTCCGCATTCGTCTAATTCCATTCCCTGATAGCCGTGGGTGTTTCGCTGGGGGTGGAAATGTTGCTTGCCGATGGCGTAGGTGTAGTAGCCCGCCTCGTTCATCAGCCGGGGCAGCTCAATCGGGTAGCGCTCGGCCACTTGGGAATAGCCGAGCATGCCGTGGCTCCAGGGCGACTGGCCGGTCAAAATGGCGGCGCGTGCTGGGGTGCAAGAAGGGGTGGAGGCATACGCCCGGCGGAAATGCGCACCTTCGCTGGCGAAACGATCCAGGTTGGGGCTGTGCACCGCTTCATTCCCCGCGCACCCGAGGAAGTCGGCGCGCATTTGGTCCGCCATGATGAAAACGATATTTGGCTTGGCATCCTGCGCGCGGGTGGGAGTGGATAGCGCGGCGGAAAATAGAGCCGCCAACAAAAGGAGGGGGGCAAAGCGCATCTCTCCGAGCATACCTGCTAACTTGGGCGAACCCTACCGAAGATGAAGCTGCTCCACTTCCAAATTCCATCGCTGTTGCTCGCCGCACCGGTCGTCGCCCAAGCCGCCGTCGCTCCGGCCGCCGCACACACCGCCGCCGCGCCGGCCGTGGCTCAAGCCGCCGACGCCAGCGCCAGAAAGCAACCCAACATCGTTTTCATTTTTAGCGACGATCACGCGCCGCATGCGATCGGCGCTTATGGAACCCGATACGCCGAACTCAATCCGACACCGAACATTGATCAACTTGCGTCGCAAGGCATGTTGTTCCGTAACAGCTTCTGCACCAATTCGATTTGCGGGCCTAGCCGGGCGGTGATTTTGAGCGGCAAGCACAGTCATAAAAATGGATTTATGGCCAACGGCAATCGATTTGATGGGGACCAGGTTACCTTTCCGAAGTTGTTGCAGAAAGCGGGCTATCAAACGGCGATGATTGGCAAATGGCATTTGCATAGCGATCCGCAGGGGTTTGATTACTGGGACATCCTGCCGGGCCAGGGCGACTACTACAACCCGGATTTTATTTCGCCGGAAGGGCGTCGTCGGGTGCAGGGTTATTGCACTGACTTGATCACCGACATGGCGATTGGTTGGATGGAGCAGCAGCGTAAAGATGGCAAGCCGTTTTTGCTGATGGCGCAACACAAGGGCCCGCATCGCAACTGGATGCCGCCGCTGCGTTATTTGAATTTGTGGGACGACGTCGAGTTGCCTGTGCCAGATACTTTGTTTGATGATTATGCCGACAACGCCAGCCCGGCAGCTGGGCAAGAGATGGAAATCGATCGGCACATGAATTCGGCTTATGATTTATTTTTGGATCCGCGGGAAGACACCATTTCGGGAATTGCCACCGACAAATCTGGGTTTCGCAATTTGAAGAAGATGACGCCTGAGCAGCTGGAAAAATGGCGCGCGGGTTATGCCGAGAAGAACAAAGCTTTTTACGACGCGAATCTGACCGGCAAGGATTTGGTGCGTTGGAAGTATCAGCGCTACATGAAGAACTATTTGCGCACTTCAAAAGCCGTCGACGATAGCGTCGGCAAAATTGTGAAGTATTTAGAAGACGCGGGTTTGGCTGAAAATACGATCGTGGTCTATTCTTCGGACCAGGGGTTTTTTCTGGGTGATCATGGCTGGTACGACAAGCGTTGGATGTATGAAGAGTCGTTGAAGATGCCGCTAGTGGTGAAATGGCCAGGGAAAACGCCGCCGGGAACAGTGAATAAGAACTTGGTGCAAAACTTGGATTATGCACCGACATTTTTGCAGGCAGCAGGAGCGGAGGTCCCGGATGATTTTCAAGGCATGTCCTTGCTGCCGCTCTTGCAAAACAGCGGCGACTTCAACTTAGACGATGCCGAGATTTTGGAGTTGTCGTTGGCAAAGGAATCGTGGCGCGATTCGATTTATTACCACTACTACGGCTTCCCCGATGTACACAAGGTGCAACGGCATTACGGCATTCGCACTGACCGCTACAAGCTAATTCGTTATTACCAGGTGGGTGAGTGGGAGTTGTTCGATTTGAAGAATGATCCGGATGAATTGAACAATTTGTACTTAGACCCTGAATACCGCGACCTTGCCGTTTCGATGGCCCAACAGTTGGGCGAATTGCAGGCGCAATACCAAGACGACTCGGCGGAGGGCGAGAAATGATCCATCGCGCGGAAAGACCTTCGGGCTGGGCGACGGCCTTTGCGGCAATCGCAGCATGTTTCTTGGTGGGAGCGAGTTCTTTGGCTCAAGAGCAGGGGTTGGCGCCGCCGAATGTAGTTTTCATTTTGGTGGATGACCTCGGCTATATGGATGTGTCGCCCAACAATCCGAATACGTTTTATGACACGCCCAACATTCAGCGGTTAGCCGATGGCGGGACACGCTTCACCAATGCTTATGCTTCGTGCCCGGTGTGCAGCCCAACGCGGTCGAGCATCATGACCGGCAAGTATCCAGCACGGACTGGCATTACGGACTACATCAACGAAGGTCGATTCAACCAACCGGAGAAGTGGAAGCGCAAAACCGCGCTGCTGCCCGCGGAATACACCGATCGGATGGCGCATGAAGAAGTGACGTTGGCCGAAGCGTTGAAGGCCAATGGCTACGCAACTTTTTTCGCTGGCAAATGGCACTTAGGCCCCGAAGGATTTTGGCCCGAAGACCATGGTTTTGACGTCAACATAGGCGGCATCACTCGTGGCGGTCCTTATGGCGGCAAAAAATACTTCTCTCCGTATGGCAACCCGCGTTTGCAAGACGGCCCCGACGGCGAGCATTTGCCGCAGCGTTTGGCGAATGAAACGGCGGCGTTTATTCGCGCAAATCAAGGCCAACCGTTTTTTACATTCTTGTCGTTCTACTCGGTGCACACGCCGTTGATTGCGCGTGAGGATTTGAAGCAGAAGTATTTGAAAAAGCGCGAGGCCGGACCGGCCGAGGCGTGGGGTAAAGAAGGGGAGCGTCGGGTGCGCATGGTGCAGAACCACGCGGTTTATGCCGGCATGGTCGAAGCCATGGACATGGCGGTCGGTACGGTGATGGATGCGCTGGCCGAAACCGGCGCGGACAAAAACACCATTGTGATTTTCACCTCGGACAACGGCGGCTTATCCACTTCGGAAGGCAGTCCAACCAGCAACTTGCCGCTGCGTGCGGGTAAAGGTTGGTTGTATGAAGGCGGAATCCGCGAGCCATTGATTGTGCATTTGCCGGAAGGGATGACCTCGGTGGATCCCTCGGTGAAGCAGCCTTCGGTCTGCAGTGCGGTGGTGACCAGCACCGATTTTTATCCAACCATTTTGAGTTTGGTTGGAATCCAAAGCACTCCGGCGCAGCATGTGGATGGCGTCAACTTTGTCGGTCCTTTGTTGGGGCATGAGGAGTACCAGCGCGGGCCGGTTTTTTGGCACTACCCTCATTACGGAAATCAAGGAGGCCAACCCGGCGCGGCGGTGCGCGACGGCGATTGGAAGTTGATTGAGTGGTTTGATAGCGGCAAGGTTGAACTATTCCGTTTGGATGTGGACGCTAGCGAACAATTTGATTTGGCAACTCAACACAAGGAAAAGCGCAACGAGTTGCTGGCTAAACTCCATGACTGGCAAAAGGAAATCGGCGCCAAAATGCCAACGGTCAATGGGGGATCAAAAATCAATCAGTTGCGTTGGCTGGCTGGTCACTGGAGTTCCAGACACAAAAAGAGTGTCCAAGAAGAAGGCTGGTTCGCGCCGCGCAATGGCGTCATGGTCGGCACCCACCGCGACTGCAACGCCGAAGGCGGTTTTAGTTTGGAGCATTTGGAAATCGTCGAGCGCGATGGCTTGGTGGTCTACCGCGCCTTTCCTTCCAACCAAGAGCCCGCCGAGTTCGTCCTACAAACGCTCGAACCCCGCCGTGCCGTTTTCGTCAACGAGGATCACGACTTCCCCACTCACATCGAATACTTCCGCGAGCACGACCAGCTGACCGCCAAAGTTTCTGGCACCGTCGACGGCGTGCTGCGGGTGGTGACATGGAAATGGACGCTGATGCCGTGAGTCGAAGGATCAAGGGATAAGCAGGTCCTCCGACGCCACGATGAATTTGGAGGATCAATTGGAAAGTGCGTCCTTGCGCTGCTGATGAAGCGGATGCGTGCGCATCAAACGATCTGCCCGGCCGACGTCGGGCTCGGTGCCAAAGTTGTCGATCAACTCATGCATCACTTCCGGCCCAACCCAATCAGCGGCGGTGCGATCTGCTTGGAATTCATGCACGCGCGAGACTTTGCGCATAAAGGCTAGCAACACTAGTGTTCCGATGGCGAAGTAAACGAGCTCTAGCGAATCCCCGGATCTCAGCAAAAATAGCAAGAGGGCAAACGGCGGTGTATTCAGGATCAGCGCTTTCACCGTGTGATGATGATGAATATGAGCAAGCTCGTGGGCCAGCACGCCACGCACGGCATGGCCTGAATAATGATCCATTAAGTCTGCATAGATCACCACCCGGCGAGATTTGCGAAAACCGCAGGCAAACGCATTTAAGTCGGGCTCGTTGTTTTCAGCTTCGTCTTTGTCATCGACGTCGTAAAAGCGATCCGCCACCATCACCGGGCAGCGCATTGTTTCCGCTCGCTGCATCAGGTCGCCTGCAATCTCCGCAAGTTGGGTTTCCTTGTCTGGATGGCGAGTGAGCGCAGGGGTGAGGATTATGGGGTAGAGATAGGTGCGCAGAATCAAGACTGCAATCAACAGCGTGGCAAAGGCCAGCGGGCTGACTCCCATGGAATGAAAAAAGTAATAGCTGACCATGAAGGCCATGGGTGAGTAGTAAGCCAGCCGGTTGAGCAAAGTACGCGGGAAGGAAAATTCATTCCGCGCGCATTCAATTCCTTCCATTGGTGCTCATTGGCCCGCAGCGTCAAAAAGATTGTTAAACCAAGCACAAGCAGGACTGTGGCACCCCATATCGACACCTCGGTCAGTAAACCAAAAACCGCCAAGCTCAGCCATGACACGAAAATGAGGATGTCGGCTACTTGTCGTTTGGCAAGCCGACGTCGCCAACGCGGAATCGTGTCGGTCGGTGGGGGCGGCGATAGCATCCGAGAATGAAGTGGTCCGTGTCTAGCGTACTCGCCGTTCTGGTGCTTGCAAACCCAGTAGCATCCCAAGAAACTCCAACCTGGGAGGGACTGGCCGACCGGCCGTTCCCGCAATGGTTCAGCGATGCCAAGTTGGGCATTTTCATTCACTGGGGCTTGTACTCGGTGCCGTCGTGGAGTGGCAAGGAGCAGTACGCCGAGTGGTATTTGCGCGGTTTGCAGTCCGGCGATCAGCCGCGGATTGATTATTTGAAGCGAGTCTACGGTGAAGACTTCACCTATGAAGATTTGGCGCCGCATTTCAAGGCTGAGTTGTTCGAGCCGACGGAATGGGCCGAGCTCTTTCGCGCATCTGGGGCGCAATATGTCGTGCTGACTTCCAAGCACCATGACGGCTTTGCCTTGTGGCCGAGCAGTCACGCGTCCGAATCGCGCGGCTTCCCTTGGAACTCGATGGAGGTCGGGCCGAAACGTGACTTGGTTGGCGATTTGACCAACGCGGTACGCGCAGCCGGCTTGCGCATGGGTTTGTATTACTCGCTGCCGGAGTGGAATCACCCGATATACTCTTGGGCCAACGACCGACCCAAGAACGACGTCGATCGTTACGTGGCCGAGCACATGATTCCGCAATTCAAGGACGTCATGTCTCGTTACAAACCGGCGGTGCTGTTTTCGGATGGCGAATGGGATCACCCGGCCAGCACTTGGAAAAGTGCAGAACTCTTGAACTGGCTTTACACCGAATCTGGCTGTCCCGATGACCTTGCGGTGAACGATCGCTGGGGCGGTGGATCCAAGGTCGGATTCCGCACCCCTGAGTATTCAGCTGGAGCGCCCCCGGGCGATCGGCCATGGGCGGAGTGCCGCGGTCTGGGGCGGAGTTTTGGCCTGAATCGCAATGAAAAACTCGACGCCTACCTGCGACCGGATCAATTGATTCACTATTTCGCCCGCGCCGTCAGTCACGGCGGCGGCATGCTGCTCAACGTCGGGCCGGGCGCGGATGGGCAAATTCCACTGCTGCAGCAAGAACGATTGCGCCAACTTGGTGCATGGATTGAGGTCAACAACGAAGCGATTTATGGAGCCACTCCCACCAAGCGTCTAGGAGAGTGGATCCATTTGGATGTGGAGCGCGTCGACGCCAACATCGATTTTGATTGGGTGCGCAACTCACCGGCCGATCGAATTGAGCCCGATCATTTCACCGCCGAGTGGACTGGCTTTCTCGATTCCCCAGCCGACGGCGCCTACTTGTTCGAGCTCGAAGCCGACGACTCCGCCACGTTGTGGATCGAAGGCCAACCCGTTGCCACCAGCGAAGAGCCAGGCATTCGCTACATGACCGCAGGCGAGCGCCTGCCGATTCGCGTCGAGTTCAAAGAAACCACCCATCAAGCCGTCGCTCGTTTGCATTGGGCGCATGAAGATGGATTGAAGCACGTCATCCCAAGCGATTCGCTCTTTACCACCAAGCTAGGGAATGAAAATGGATTGAAGGTGCGCTACCGCTCGCAGTGGCAAACGGTTGCTTACACCCGAAACCATGGCAACCTTTACGCCATCACCATGGATTGGCCGGGCGATCAACTGCTGCTTCACACGCCTGAGCCCGGTAAGGGGAGTGCGGTGCGCATGCTTGGCTTGGATCGCGAGCTGCCGTGGACGTGGAATGATGGCATGCTGACCGTCGACACTTCTGCGATCGGCATCAATGATCTACCTTGCCAGCATGCCTGGACTTTCAAAATGCGGCCTGCGACTAGCTTCTACAACGCCGGAGTGCATGGCGTCAGCAGTGAAGGGGGCGCGTATCGCTTCGATCTCTACCCGACGCCGGTGTTCACTTACCTCGGTGAGCAAGTGGCGCTGCCAACCGGGTACTTGGATCAAGTTGCTCCGGGGAATCACAAGTACGCGGTGCCGCGCAGTGGGTACATCCACCCGCTCAGCGGCTTAGACGGCGAAGACCTGACCCTGGATTGGAGCCACGATCACCCGCACCATCGCGGGATCTATTGGGCGTGGCCCGAAGTGAAGTACGGTGAACAAATCGGGGATTTGCACGCGCTGCAGCAGGTATTTTCCAAGCCGCTCGGCAGACCGATGTCGGTGCGGCGCGGTGATCGTGTTGGCATCAAAGCGGTCAATCAATGGATGTGGGAGAACAAAACCCCCATCGTCCGCGAAACGGCGGAAGTCACGTTGCTGCTCGGCGACGGCTTGTACGGCAAGACGGTTGACTTGGATCTCAGCTTCAAGGCGCTAGAGGATGGCGTCAGCATCGCCCGCCGAGGTCAGGACAAGTACGGCGGCTTGAACGTGCGCTTGGCCCCGGTCAAGGATTTGCAACTTTCAAACTCTCGCCAACCTGCGTGGTCGGCGGCAAGTGGTGTCTGGCAGGGCGGCACGCAATTGACCACGCTGGCCATCCTTGAGCACCCCAGCAACCCCGAGCACCCCGCCGACGTCGTCACTTACCCCGAATTGCCGTGGTTTCAGCCCACTTTCCCGCAAGCGGGCAAGCGCTATGATTTAAACAAGGGTGAACCGTTGCGACTGCGTTATCGGTTCATCATTCTCCCCGGCGCCATGGACCCAGTCGTGCTCGACCAGGCTTGGCGCGCTTACGCTCGATAGATTGCCCTGGTCTAGCCGGCTACATTGAACTAACTCACTGTTGGGCTTGGTTCTCTGAGCGAGACCGCCACCGTGTACTACTTCGTTCTCACTCTTTTCTTGTGCCTGTTCTGGGTACTGCTGTCAGGGCACTTCACAGCCCTGCTGCTAGGGTTGGGATTTGTCTCGGTGGCGTTGGTTGTGTGGTTGCTCGCACGCATGGATCGCACCGATCAAGAGGCCAGCTTTATGCGCGTCAGCCCCGGCCTTTTTGGCTATTTATTCTGGCTGAGCGGCGCAGTGATCCGCGCCAACATTAGTGTGGTGCGCTGCATTTGGAATCCTGACCTGCCTATCCACCCCACTTGGGCACGCATCGATACGGAAATTACAACCCCGTTGAAAAAGACGCTCTATGCCAATTCCATCACTCTTACCCCCGGAACTCTGACCACAGGCGCTCGTGACGACCATCTTTCCGTTCATTGTTTGACCCAAGACAACCTCGCCGAACTCAACGACGGCGAGATGGAAAGAAGAATCCGAAAGCTGAAACTCTGAACATGTTCCTCGCAGCGTTGCTGGCGATTTTTATGTCGATGGCGTTGGCCTTGCTCCGCTCCTTCGGCGGACCCACTGCATACGACCGGATGCTGGCAACGAATATGTTCGGCACCAACACTGTGTTATTGATTGCAGTTGGTGGTCATGCGTTGGGCTGGAATAGTTACGTCGACATCGCGTTGCTTTACGCGTTGGTCAACTTCGTTAGCACGGTGGCCATCATGCGCTACTTCGAACGCGATCGCTCCGAGACCGAGATTTCAAAAACGGAGGAAATTCGATGAGCCTAGTGATCGACGTGCTCAGTTGGATTTGCTTCTTAAGCGGCGGCTTCCTGGCGATCACTGGCAGCGTTGGCGTTTTGCGCTTACCAGATTTCTTCTCGCGCGTACACGCCGCCAGTGTCACCGAAACTCTTGCAGCGCCATTGATACTCACTGGCGTCATGCTGCAAACGGGTTGGTCACTCGACAGCTTAAAGCTGCTCGCGGTTTTGCTTTTTGTGCTCTTCACCAATCCCACTGCCACTCACGCAATGGTCAAAGCGGCCTTGCGCGACGGTCAAACCCCGCTGAGCTTCGATCAGCCAAACGGCACCGAAGCAGAGGCCAAGCCCGGCGAGGGGGAATGAGTATCGACCAACTGATCAACTTGGTGTTAATGGCGTTCTTGATTTTCGTCTCCTTGGTCGCCATTCGAACCGTGGATCTCTTTGCGGTGGTCATGCTGTTCGGGATTTACAGTTTTTTAACCGCCGTTCTCTTTATGACTCTCGATGCCGTCGACGTGGCTTTCACCGAAGCCGCTGTTGGCGCGGGAATATCCACCGTCTTGATGCTCAGCACCTTGCGCTTAACCGGCCGCTTCGAAAGCAAACGCCGACGCAGTCCGTTGCTGCCATTATTAGTCGTCATCATTACCGGCGGGGCGTTGTTGTACGGCTTGACCGACATGCCTGAATTTGGCGACCCGATGGCGCCCATTCACCAGCACATGGCGCCGCGGTTTATCAACGATTCGCCCACCGAAATCGGCGTGCCGAATATGGTGACGTCGGTGTTGGCGAGCTATCGCGGCTACGACACTTTGGGGGAAACCACGGTGATCTTCACCGCCGGGTTGGCGGTGCTGCTGTTACTAGGCATTCGCGAGGGTCGATACAAAAAACAAGGCCGCTTGGCCATCGGCGATGCATTGGTACTGCGTGTTCCGATCAAAGTGTTGATTGCCTTCATTCTGCTCTACGCCTTGTACGTGCAGTTCCACGGCGACTACGGCGCAGGCGGTGGTTTCCAAGCGGGCGTGATCTTCGCAACCGGTTTCGTCATCTACGACTTGGTTTTCGGCGAAGCCGACGTCCGCCGGGTGCTACCCCCGCATTGGCTGTACCGCCTTTCCGCGGCAGGCGTGCTGATCTACGCCGGAACTGGCGTCGCCTGCATGATCCTTGGTCGCGAGTTTCTCGATTACAACGCGCTCGGCCACGATCCGGTGCATGGTCAACACCTCGGTATTTTGCTGATCGAACTGGGAGTCGGCGTCGCCGTATTCTCAGTCATCCTCACCATCTTTTACGCATTCTCCGGACTGCGGCGGCCCACTTTGCCCAACTGAGATGTACAACTATCTACTCTCGGTGTTTTTAATGATGGCAGGCTTTTACGTCGTCATTTCGCAGGGGAACTTGGGCAAGAAAATGGTGGGCTTGGGCATGTTCCAGACGTCGGTGTTCATCCTGTATATCTCGATGGGCAAGGTTGCGGGAGGCACTGCGCCGATCGTGACAGAGGGGACCGAGGTTTATTCCAACCCAGTTCCGCACGTTTTGATGCTGACCGCAATCGTCGTTGGCGTGGCGACGACTTCAGTGGGGCTGGCGTTGGTCATTCGCATTCACGAGGCTTACGGCACCGTCGAAGAGGATGAAATCCAAGAACGGGACAACGCCATCGACAAGTTTAAGGAGGTAGATCTGTGGATTTGATCGACCACCTCCCCATTCTTGTCATCTTGATTCCGCTGTTTGCTGCGCCGATTGCATCGTTGTTCCGCAACGGCGCCATCGCCCGGTTGATTGCTCAAGTTGCGGTTTGGGGTTCATTCGCTGTCACCTGCCTGCTGCTGCAGCAAGTGCTCGAAAGCGGAACAGTGCGCTATCAACTCGGTGGCTGGGAGCCGCCATGGGGAATTGAATACCGCATCGACATCCTCGGTGGTCTCGTCCTCCTCATCGTCAATGCCATCGCCGCGCTGGTGCTGAGCTCCTCGCGGCTCAGCGTCACCCAAGAGATCATCGAACGCCGAGTCTCGGTGTTCTACGCGGCATTCTTGCTCTGCTTCACCGGACTCGCCGGCATGACGATTACCGGCGACGCCTTCAACCTATTCGTCTTCCTCGAGATTTCGTCCCTATCCTCCTATGCCTTGATCAGCATGGGCCGCGACCGACGCGCACTAAGCGCCGCCTATCAATATTTGATTATGGGCTCGATCGGCGCCACCTTCATTTTGATTGGCGTCGGCCTCCTTTACATGATGACCGGTACGCTGAACATGGACGACATGGCTCGGCGCATACCGGCTGTTGCCGAAACCGGCACGATTCGAGTTGGCTTTGCTTTCGTCACCGTCGGCTTCGGTTTAAAAGTGGCGATGTTCCCGCTGCATCTATGGCTGCCGAACGCTTATGCCTACGCACCATCTGTGGTCAGCGCATTCCTGGCGGCGACTGCAACTAAGGTCGCAATTTATTCGCTGCTGCGATTCTTACTGAGCATTTTCGGCATAGGTTTTGCCCTTGGCGCGCTGCCGTACGACTTGATTTTGGTCACCCTTGGATGCGCGGGCATCCTGTCGGCGTCGCTGGTCGCGATTTTCCAAAAGAACGTCAAGCGCATGTTGGCTTACTCCAGCGTTGCTCAAATCGGTTACATCGTGATGGGCATTGGGCTGGCCAATCACACTGGAGTCAGTGCTGCGATCACTCACATCTTCAATCACGCGTTGATGAAGGGTGCTTTGTTTCTGGCGTTGGCCGCAGTGATGTATCGCGTCGGCTCCACCCGGATTGAATCTTTCCGCGGCTTGGGGCGCAAGATGCCGCTGACGATGGCGGCGATTGCCATTGCTGGACTGAGCTTGATTGGCGTACCGGGAACGGCTGGGTTCATTAGCAAGTGGTACCTGGTTACCGCCACCTTCGAAGCCGGACTGTGGCCGCTTGCCTTGCTCGTGCTGCTTGGCTCCTTCATGGCATTGATCTACATCGGCCGCATTTTGGAGGCTGCCTTCCTCGGCACTTTCCCCGCCGAGATGGATCAAAAATCCGCTGCCAGCAGCCACGCCTTCGCGCAAACCGGGGAAACGGAAGAAGCTCCCAGCAGCCCGGTCTCCTGTCCAGTTACCGGCGACGTTCGGGAAGCACCGCTGGTGATGTTGATTCCCATTTTGCTGCTGGCCGCCGCCAACATTTACTTCGGTCTTAACACCGAAATGTCCTTCGGCCTCGCCGACCGAGCGACCGCAGACTTAATGGAGGCGTTGCCATGAGCCCAGACCTCCTGCTGCAGCTCATTTTGCTCACCCCTTTGGCCGCTGCCGCCGCCATTCTGCTCACCCGCAAAAACCCCAATCTACGCGATGGCTTGATGTTGGTGTTCGGCGCGGTGCTGTTCTGCTTCACCACCACCTTCGCACTCCAACTCGATTTCGACCAGCTCACTGCCGCAGCAAACGCAGCAGCCCCAGCAACCAAGCAACTCTCCAGCGCCATTCCCAGGTTGGTCCTTGCCGAGCCTATGCCGGGTTTGGCCATTGCGCTTTCCCCTGAACCGCTTGGCATCCTCTTTGCGCTGATCGCCTCCTTCCTCTGGCCAGTCACTGCGACTTACGCCATCGGCTACATGCGCGGCCACGGCGAGATCAATCAAACGCGCTTTTACACCTGCTTCGCCGTTTCGATCTGCGCCACGCTGGGCATCGCCATGGCTGCTAACATGCTGACGCTCTTCGTTTTCTACGAAGTGTTAACGCTAGCCACCTTCCCGCTGGTGACTCACGCCGGCACCTCAGCAGCTCGCAAAGCGGGCCGCATTTATCTGGGGATCTTAATGGGCACTTCCGTCGCCCTGATGCTGCTGGCGACGATTTGGACTTACCACCTCACCGGCACTCTTGAATTTACAGCTGGAGGTATCTTCCCCGACGACATCGACCAAGGTCTGCTCAGCATCCTGCTGCTGTTATTTGTCTTCGGCAGCGGCAAGGCCGCGCTGATGCCCTTCCATCGCTGGCTGCCCGCCGCGATGGTCGCCCCAACGCCAGTCTCCGCCTTGTTGCACGCCGTCGCCGTGGTCAAAGCAGGTGTCTTCACGGTGATGAAAATCGCCGTTTACATCTTCGGCATCGACACCATCGCCCAACTCGACGGCGCGCTGTTCCTCAGTTACGTCGCCGGCTTCACCATTCTTGCCGGGTCCTTCTACGCCATGAAGAAGGATAATCTCAAAGCAAGGTTGGCGTATTCCACCATTAGCCAGTTGGCGTATATCGTGTTGGGCGCCATGATTGGTACCTCGGCTGGCGTGGTGGGGGGCAGCATGCACATCGCCATGCACGCTTTCGGCAAGATCACTTTGTTCTTCTGCGCGGGCGCGATTTTGGTTGCGTCGCACCGCACCAAGGTGAGCGAGTTGCATGGCATCGGCCGTCACATGCCGTGGACCATGGCTGGCTTTACCATCGGTGCGTTGTCGATCATCGGTCTGCCGCCGATGGGCGGAACCTGGAGTAAATGGATGATGGTGCAAGGCACGCTTGACGCTGGCGCTTGGATTTTGATGTCGGTGTTGCTGCTCTCGACTCTGCTCAACATCACCTACATTTTGGTCATCCCGTTGCGCGCATTTTTCTCGCCGCGCGCCATCAGCCGTCACGACCATAAGTTCGATTCCGGCGACGCCATTCAAGAAGCGCCGCTGCCGTGTTTGATTGCCATCGGCATCACCGCGCTGGGTTGTATTTTACTGTTCTTCTTCCCGCACCCGTTCCACGCGCTCGCCCAGGGAGTGGGGAAATGAGTGATAAGCCCCATGCCAACGCTAAGCCGACCCCGGACAAGTCGGTCGACAAGAAGCACTTATTCGACAACCCGAAGAACGTCAAGCTTGTGATTCGCGGGCTGCTGGTCTTGTGCGCGATTACCGTTTTGCTCGACGCGGTGATTCACTGCCATCACGATCATCCGTGGGAGGCAATGTTCGCGTTCTATCCGGTTTACGGTTTTGTTTCGTGCGTGCTTTTGGTGCTGGCTGCCAAGCAATTGCGCAAGGTGGTGATGCGCGCCGAGAACTATTACGACGAATACCCGCTCGCCGCGCCGGATGGTGGGCCGGACATCCTTATCGGGGTTGAGGAAATCGATCACGGCGGCGAGCACATCGGCCACGCCAGTGAAGACTTCCTGGCCGACGAAGAAACGGAGGACAACCGTGGCTGAAATCTTCGTCACGGTCCCACTTTTCGTCGGTGCATTATTAGCGCTGGTCACCCGCGGCAAACTGCGCGCCGCATTGATGCTGGCAGCGCCCATCGTCGGCGGCATTTTCCTCTACAACTTGGCGCCCGAAGCAATGGTGCGCTCAGAGTTCCTTGGCATGGAATTAGTTCCGGTTCGCGTCGACGCGATGTCGCGCATGTTCGGTTACTTGTTTCACATCGCCGCCTTCATCGGCATTATTTATTCGCTTCACGTCAAGAAAACCGCGCAGCTGGTTTGCTCGATCGCCTATGCCGCCTGCGCGGTTGGTGCAGTGTTCGCTGGGGATTTGCTCACCCTCTTCTTGTTCTGGGAAGGCCTCGCGCTGACGTCGGCAGTGTTGGTGGTCGCTCGCCGCACCAAACGTTCCATGGGTGCCGCCAAGCGCTATCTGTTGGTGCAGGTATTTTCGGGCGTGCTGCTCCTCGCGGGCACCATCGCCTGGATGCGGCTCGGGCACAGTTTGGAGTTCAATCACATCGGCATCGACTCCGTTGCTGGGAAATTGATCTTCCTTGCCTTTGGTATCAAGGCAAGTTTTCCGCTCGTCCACACCTGGCTCACCGAAGCTTACCCCGAAGCTTCGCCGTGCGGCACCGTATTCCTTTGCGCGTTCACTACCAAGGTCGCCATTTATGCACTCGCGCGTGGATTCGCTGGCACCGAGGTCATGATTTACATCGGGCTGGCGATGGCGTGCTTCCCGATCTTCTTCGCCGTCATCGCCAACGACCTGCGCCGGGTGTTGGCTTACAGCATGATCAACCAGTTAGGTTTTATGGTGGTGGGGATCGGCGTGGGGACCGAGTTGGCCATCAACGGCGCCGTCGGCCATGCCTTTAATGATGTGTTATTCAAAGGCTTGCTGATGATGAGCATGGGCGCGGTGTTGCACGTTACGGGTGAAATGCGCGGTTCGGAATTGGGAGGTCTTTATAAGAAGATGCCGAAGACGGTCATTCTTTGCATGATCGGCGCGGCGTCGATTTCGGCCTTCCCACTGTTCAATGGTTTTGTCAGTAAGTCGATGATCGTTTCGGCGGTGTTGGCCGAAGGTTACGAAGTGGCTTGGTTGGGGTTGCTGTTTGCCGCCGCAGGTGTGTTCCACCACGCCGGTATCAAAATCCCGTTCTTCGCTTTCTTTAGCCACGACTCCAAGCATGTCGAAACCGCGCATGAAGCACCGCGCAACATGCTGATTGCCATGACTATTTCGGCGACCTTGTGCATCGGCATCGGTTGTTATCCGCAGGCGCTGTACGCGCTGATGCCCTTCACCAATACGTATGATCCATACACCAGCGGTCACGTCTTGGCGCAACTGCAATTGCTTCTGTTCTCGGCTCTGGCGTTCTTGAGTCTGCGGATCTACAAGATCTACCCACCGGAACTGCGCTCGGCCAACCTTGATGCCAACTGGCTTTACCGCCGTTTCGTGCCGCACATGATCGAAACCATTTCCAATCGCATCACCGCGATGGACAAAGCTTTCCGCGCGGCATCGGTCGGCGCGCTGACCAAAGGAACCCTGTGGCTTGCTGGCTACCACCGCCAAGAAGGAGTTTTGGCTCGTACCTGGCCGACCGGTTCGATGGTGCTGTGGGTAGCCATCATTTTGGGCGCCTCGCTAGTGATGTACTTCGTATAAGCTAGTGCTGCCGATGAAATCCCTCTCCCGACGCGAAGCCTTAATCAGCGGTGCCGCCGCATTTTTGACCAGCCCTGTTTTGCCGGTGACGCGATCCCGACGTGGGCAAACCAGTCCGGCAATGAACAAGCTGGGTTTGGCGCTGATTGGTTGTGGGGGAATGGGGTCGCACAACTTGCGCCAGTCGTTGGCGGATCCAGATACCGAATTGGTTGCGGTCTGCGATGTGCAGGAACACCGTACCGACGCGTGGTTGAAAACTCACCCGAATGCAAAGGCTTACTCCGATTATCGAGAGGTCTTGCGCAACCCTGAGGTCGATGCAGTGATCATTGCCACGCCGCCGCACTGGCATTGCTTACAAGCCATTGAAGCGGCCGAAGCGGGCAAGCACATTTACTTGCAGAAGCCGATGACCATGTACCCCGCGGAAACGCTGGCGGTGCGCAATGCGATGCGCGAGCACCAGGTGGTTACCCAAGTCGGTACTCAAATCCATCAAGCCGCGAACTACCGTCAAGTGGTGGACTGGGTCCGGTCCGGTCGATTGGGCAAAATTGGCCGCGTCGAAATGTTTTGGGGTTGGAATATGGGGGTGGATGGAATTGGCACCGCGCCCAAAGAAGAGGCGCCGGATGATATTGATTTTGACCTGTGGTTAGGCCCGGCCGAGGAGTGTGAATTTAATCGCTTGCTGGTCAATGATGCGGCTCAACATTGCTCGTGGATGGCGTACTCCGGCGGTTGGACGCCGGGCATGGCGCCGCATTTACTTGACCTGCCAGTGTGGGCGTTGGAACTAGGTTATCCAGTAAAAACAAGCTGCATCGGCGGCCGCTATATCCTCGGCGGAGATGGCGACGCGCCCGATACGCAGGATGTGATTTGGCAATACCCAGACCTGACCATGCGCTGGCATTTTTCGCAGTTCAATCATCATGGTTATGAATTCGGCACCAAGGTCCGGGCGCTAGGCGTTTACTTCCATGGCGCGAACGGAACTCTGCGCACCGATTACAGTAACCACGAAATCATTTCTCAGTCGATGGACCTCGATCCGCTGGACCCCGTCGAAAAGGTTACCCCCGACGGCGGCATTCACGAAATCGAATGGCTGGACTGCATTCGCAACGGCGGCCAAACAAGCTGCAATGTCGAGTATCACTCCAAGGTGGATCTGCCGATAACTTTGGCAACGCTCAGCCAACTTTCTGGGGAAACCATTGCGTCTCCATTTAAGCGCAGCCCTCATTCGGTGCCGGAGTATCGTGCGCCGTGGAAATTCCCGTCGAAATACCTGAAATGAAAGGGCGGAAGCTGATCAAGCAAATCCTGTTCGACTCGTGGGTGGAGTGCGTGCAAACGGACTATGTTAGGCAACGAATTAACTCTGAGCGAAGTATACAGGCGTCGTATTGGGCTCAACTCAATCGCAGGCTGACCCATAACCGCAGATTATTTATTGAACCTCGTG